>DXAV01000073.1 GCA_019116805.1 Candidatus Bacteroides merdavium
GGACATTCGTCTGGTTTGAGTATGACCTTTAAATAATCTCTTTAAGCGGGTGTTTTCGGTTTCTCGCTTGCGGATCTAAAATATTTTTTATAACTTGCCACTGTTTTTTCAGTCAGGTCGGTTGGATAGTGTGTCATAACTTTATTGTTTGGTACCTTTAAAGATATAACATTTTTCCAATTGACCGGCTGATTTTGAATTTTATGGAGACCCTATAATATTATTCTTTAATCAATTCAAAACAGTTTCTAAATCTACATCGAGACTGATACCAAGTGGCAGCTTGAAATTGTTGTTCCAGGCAAAGTTCAATATCGGATTATTGAAGTTTTCTGTTCCATTGGATGTTTCCACTTTATACCATTGCTGGAGCAGAAGAAAATTAAACTGCGGAGACCATAATCCGATTGTTGGAGACAATGTAAGAGTGGTATATAACTTGTCACTGTTATACATGTTGTAGAAGGAATATAACGAAACGGTCGGATTGTCTTCCGAATATGCCCTGCTTAACTGTGTAATGGCATCTTCTCCGTGTATGTATCGTGAATTGAGGTATATCCACTTATACGACACATTCAGCGTAAGACGGTTTATCAGTGATGGTCTCAGCAGCGGGTTACCTCCTTCATAAGTATATCGGTTGCCGTACATGATGTCACTTCTCAGCATCCAGTATGAAGGACGGTAGATACTGCCGGTGTAGGTCAATTGTGTCTGTACTTTACCAATCGGAAGATTCAAGGACACGGACGGGAATACATTGTCGTATGTCCTGCTTTGCTCGTCTATATACTTGCCATCCTCGTAATAGTCGGAAGACAGATGCTCATACCGTACACCTAACTGTACCTGTAGCTTGCCGAAGCTGCGGGCATATTCCAAAAAAGCAGAAGTTGAGTTTTCCTTGATATTGCTGTTATTGTCATCCAGGATTCCTTCCACATTCATGTACGAATTATTCCGGTTCGTATAGGTGTATTCCCCGCCAAAAGAGAGGTTTCCTCCCCATAGTGGATGACCAAAAATCAGTTTGGTCGCATAAAGGGTATTGTCTGTCAGATTTTTGGTGGTGACAGTCTGTTTCTCTAAGGAACCTCCCGCCGGAGTGAACAGCTCCAGCATTTCCTGTGGATTCTTCGTATCCGACCAGAAACCGTCCGCATTGAAGTCGATATTCCAGTCTCCTATACGTCCGTTATAATAAGCATTGAGGTATGTCTGGTTTCCTGTGTATTTCTCCAGCCCGTAGTGTGACTCTCCTCATAAAGAGCATCATCCTGATACACCAGGGTATTCATCGGATCTACCGTTTCATGGCGTTCCGGTGTCCGGTCATAATCATAGCGTGCACCCAGTGAATGGTTCTCGTTAAACTGATAATTCAGCGACAGCATGGCCGAAACATCTTTCATGTCATATTGTGTGCTGAGATGTGAATCCTGTATCCATGTTTTATCCAACAGCGTTTTCTGTTTTATGGTCTTGCGGTCTTCCGTGTATCCTTTCTTGCCATACAGCATACCCGAAAGGTCAAAGCCTCCTTTTCGGTAATTGAAGTTGTATTGGTCCAGCACATTCCATCCATAACCGTAGCCTGTGTAAAAACGGTTGTTGAAACCGAATCCTTCACCTTGCGGCTTTTTGGTCTGAATACGGATAACCGCATTGACCGTCGCATCATAGCGTGAACCGGGATTGTTCACTACTTCAACACTTTTGATGTTATCGGAAGCAAGTTGGTCAAGTTCGGATTTACCCCGTACTTTACGCCCGTTAATATATATTTCAGGGGTTCCAGCACCGAATACTTTAATGTCTCCTTCATTAGCTGATACGCCGGGTATCTTGTTTAGCAGGTCATTTCCTGTACCAGCATTTTCAAGTATGCTTCCTGACACAGTGGTCACCATTGCATCGCCTTTTACACGTGTTTTCGGCAAATCGGCTTTCACTACCACTTCACCCAGCATCTGTGCATCAGTCGTCAATTGTATCACCCCCATGTCGGCTGGTTGTGTCGGCCTGTAAAGGGTGTTATATCCTATGGAGGAGATACGGACCAACTGCTTTTCTGCCGTAGTGGAAAGGCTGAATGTTCCGTCTTCGCCGCTGATGGTTCCAGTTACGAATGTCGAATCCGGCAGTGACAGCAGCACCACATTGGCGTATGGTAAAGGTTGGCTGTTTTCATCAATTAATTTACCGCTGACGGTTTGCGCTGAGATACCGATGGATAGAAATGTACTGATAAATACTGATAAGAGAGTTTTCATTATATAGTAGTTTTTTGATGGATAGTTCATGTGGGATGTCATTTTATTGTTTAACCGTAGGAGCAAAAAGAAAGGGCACAGCCTAAACTTTTCACTTATTTGGTTGATTAGGTTCTGGTAAACCCTTGAAGTTCAAATAAGGAAAAGCAGCCTGTGCCCTTATGCAGGGTACAAACTGACTTTTCAACTTATTATTTGGAACTTCATTTAAATTTACCAGATTTAATCAACCCAAATAATATGTTTACAAGTTGCTTGTAATATGTCTTTTTATTCTACTTTCTGTTTCTTACTATCTCTTTTTCGTTAGAATTTGCACGCAAAGTAATCGATAAAAAACGAAGTATGCAAGTTTATGGAAAATCTTGTTGCTGTAATATGTTTATTTCATCTTTCGTTAGTTTACTTATTCTTCAACAATCCACCCCTCTATCCCCCGGATTTCGTTGCTGAAGTTGACACCGATCTTATAGAGGGTCCTTCCGTCGGAGGCAAAGGGGACAGCATAGCCTTTCTCATTGATTTGGCGGATGGCTTCTTCGGCTGTGCCGTTCAGCTTGAACTCCATGACGTAGATGTAGCGGTCGGTCTTCACTACCATGTCGATGCGGCCGTTGGACGTGCGGTATTCCGCCTGGGTATAGAAGCCCAGCAGCTTGAAGACGATGAAGAGCACGTTCTGGTAGTGACGCTCCAGGTCGCGCACCAGCTCGTAGGGTGTGTCGGCAAAGAAGCTCTGGAGGCGGCGCATGAAGGCGTCGATGTTGCCGCTTTCCACTTCATGGACAAAGTGGACAATCTCGAAAGCCGAATCGGATTTCGATGTGTTGGAGTAGAAGGGTAGCAGGAAACGGATGAAGCCTTCTTCCACTTCCAGGTTGGGGAAACCTAATGTATAGGTCCTGAAACGGTTGTCGAATCCCTTGATGGTGAGGTAGCCGCTCTGGTAGAGGATGGGGACGGGATTGGTCTCCATCGTGTCGATACCACCCAGCGAGTCGGCGGTGGCCATCTCCTCGGTCAGGCGGTGCAGGTCGTACTTGCTTCGCTGGAGCAGCTCCACGAGGAAGGTGGGCGTGCCTGTCTCGAACCAGTAGCTGCCGAACTTCATTTCGGCCAGCGTATTGAGCAGGCTGAACGGGTTGTAAATGTCTTCCGTATTTTCGGCAAAGTGGTAGCCGTCGTACCATTCTTTCAGTGTCTGTCTGGCTTCGGTTTCGTTCATCCCGTTGGCCTCGGCCAGAAGCCTGATGTCTTCCTCCAAATCGCGGTGAAGCTCATTTTCTGTAATGCCGCAAATATTGGCAAAACGGTTGGACAGAGAAATGTCCATCAGATTGTTCAGGTCGCTGAACACGCTGACCTTGCTGAACTTCGTCACACCCGTCAGTAGGGCGAAGCGCAGGTACTTGTCGCAGCTTTTCAGTACGCCGTAGAAGGCTTTCAGCGTGTTGCGGTAGTCGGTGAGCAGCGGTTCATTGCCGATGGCCTGGAGCATGGGCTTGTCGTACTCGTCCACCAGCACCACGACGTTCCGTCCGGTGGTGCGGCAGGCCTTCTCGATCAGCCAGGCAAAGCGCTCTTCGGGAGCACGGTCTTTCTTCTCGTTGCCATAGATGGCCTCCCAGCTTTCCAGATGCTGGTTCAGGATGGCAGTCAGCGAGGAAGCATCCACATATTTCCGGGCGTTCAGGTCGAGGTGCAGCACGGGGTACGTCACCCAGTCCTTTTCCAGCTCTTCCATGGCCAGTCCCTTGAAGAGTTCCTTCTTTCCCAGGAAGTAGGTTTCCAGCGTAGAGATGAGCAGACTCTTGCCGAAGCGGCGCGGGCGGCTCAGAAAATAATATTTGCCCGTTTTTACTAATTGATAAATCAAGTTGGTTTTGTCAATGTAACAATAGCCGCCTTGACGTATTTCTTCAAAACTCTGTATGCCTACCGGATAAATCTTGCTCATGGCTTCTCTGTGATAAATAATTGTTTTTGCAAAAATAATGAAAGGTGAGGGCAGAGACAAACGAAAAGTAAAGTTTTTCAGCTTGACTATGCCGAGCCGCATCTTGTCTTATCCAAAAATAATAAAAGAAAGAAAGGAACAACGCGACGCGTTTGTGGACGTTTTTTGTTGGTAGGCGGCCGATAGCGGCCTTTTTCTTGAGGCGGTTTGCACGGACAGAGCGGATTAATCCTTATTTTTGCCGACAGAAGCCTCGCCCGATGAACGAACGGGGTGCATCGTTGTTATAGAAACGTTATGATACTCTATTTTTCAGCAACAGGAAACAGCCGCTATGTGGCGGCTCTGCTGGCCCGGGAGTTGGACGGCCAGCCGGTGATGGATATGGGTCCGTACCTGAGGCCGGGGGCGGAACGGCTGACGGTGGCGCTGGACGGGGGCGAGCCGTTGCTCTTCGTCTTCCCCGTGCATTCGTGGGGATTGCCCAAGTATCTGGCAGACGTGCTGGCGTCGATGGACGTACGGGGTTATGTGCCCGGACAGAACTACGTCGGCCTGCTGGCAACCTGCGGCGACGATGCAGGCCGCCTGTACCGCATGTGGAGCGAAACGGTGAGTAGGGCGGGGCTGCAGGCCGATGCCGGCTTCACGGTGTTCATGCCCAATACGTATGTCCTCTTTCCAGGCTTCGATGTGGACCGTGCCGAGGTGCGCAACTGTAAGCTGGATGCCGCTCCGGGTGCCGTCCGGCAAGTGGCGGAGCAAATCAGGGCAGGGGTACGTGGCGACTTTACCTGGAGGGGCACGTTGCCGGGGCTGAAGACCGACGTGGTCTATCCGCTGTTCGCACGCTTCATGACGTCGGACAAGGGGTTCCGTGCCGATGCGGAAGCCTGCATCGGTTGCGGCCGTTGCGTGGAGGCCTGTCCCGTGGGCAACATCACGCTGACGGCTGCACACCCCAAGCGTGAGGGCAAGCACATGCCCGTCTGGCACGGCCGGTGTCTCAACTGCCTGGCCTGCTATCACTATTGCCCTGCGCATGCCATAGCCTACGGCTCGAAAACCCGGGGCAAAGGCTACTATACCTGTCCCTGTAAATAGAGGTGTGCGGACTCCGTTCTTTCTGCCTTCCTGACACGGTGCTTCGTGACCCTCTGACACAGTGCTTCGTCAGGGTATCAGGAAGTGCTTCGTGAGGGGGTGACGAAGCACTGCGTCACACCCTCATGCAGTGCTGCGTGGGAGGGCGATGAGGCTTAGTCTTCCAGACAGACGCCTACACCTTTCAGCGATTTGAGCGTGACGGCGGTGTTGAACGGACGCCCCTCGTTCATGCCGGCAGAGCAACTGGCGAACCTGCTGAAGAATACGCCTGTCAGCAGCGTGGAGAAGGTGGAAGTGGTGTACAGCGCACCGGCCAAGTACCGTGTACGAGGAGCGGTCATCAACCTGGTACTGAAGGAGCGGAAGCCCGAGGAACCTTTCCTGCGTGGAGAAGTTGGAGCCGACTTTACTAAAGCCCGCTATGCACAGGGTAACGGACGCATGAGCCTTTCGGAGTATGCAAGACGCCACGAGTTACCTCAATGGCTATGCCAAAGTGGTGGGAAATCCCGCCCTTCGCCCCTCGACGGACTATACCGCCGACCTGACCTATATACTGAAAAGTAAATACATCTTCAGCCTGTACTATACTCATGTGAAAGACTTGTTCGCCCAGTTGGCCTACCAAAGCCCCGACGAACTGACGATGATTTATCAGACGGTGAATTACGACTACGAACAGAACTTTGGCCTTTCGGTGATACTGCCCTTTACGGTCGGCAACATTTGGAACTCCCGCCTCACACTGAACGGCTCCTATTTCAGGGATGTCTGTCGGGACTATCACACCATCGGTTTCGATAACTGCGTTTGGAGAGGAATCGCGATGCTGAACAATACCTTCCGCCTGTCATCCAAGCCGGCCATCAGTCTGGAGTTGAACGGCCTGTACGTCAGCCCTTCCGTTCAGGGGAATTATGATTTGTCCTCCATCTGGAAAGTCGATGCCGGACTGAAATGGACTTCTGCCGACAAGAAAGCCGAAGTCCGGCTGGCGGGCAACGACCTGTTCAACAGCGCGACGCCCGATGCCCGTGTGGACGACAGAGGGCAGCGGTTCGAGATAAACCAGCACGCCGACAGCCGTTCCTTCTCCCTGTCGTTTACCTATAAATTCGGTGGCTACAAGGCAAAGGAACATAAGGATGTGAACACGTCGCGGTTTGGTTATTGAGCCGGTCGGGAGTAACTGTTTCTTTGCCCAGCTTAAAGCAGTCGTTTACCCAGCTTAAAGCAATGCTTTGCCCAGCTTAAACGGCTGCTTTGCCCTGCTTAAACGATTGCTTTGCCCAGCTTAAAGACAGCGCTTCTCTATGGCAAGATTATCAATTATCTATTTTCTGAATATTCTTACTTATAGTCTCATTGTATAGTAGCTCTTTGTTTCGTTGTTGGCTCTTAAAGAGTTTATTCCCAAACCGTTTCAGATACCTTGTACTGGGCGAACTGAACGCCCTACGTAGGCTTCTTTAGTATAGGGCTTAGAAACGCTGGAGGAGCCGGACAATGGAATGCCCAAGCAGTATGGACCACTGGAGAAAATTCCTGTGTTTGCTGTCCCTGACCAATAGTAGCCTTCAGATCCCTGGCGTATTATTTTTTCTCCGTTGCGGGAACCTGCATATGGCAGGAAGATGTCGTTGCCGTTCAATCCTATGACTCTCATACCATCGATACCTTTGTAGGTAATGCTTCTCCAAGTACACTTGTGTAGCAGTTCCAGTTGCTCATCGTAGGTGGGCAACCTCCAGTTCCCTTCTGTGTGCTGGTAAGCGATGTCCCATTCCGTACCACTGATGTTTTCACGCGGTGTTACTCCAAACCAGTCTTCGTCTGTAAGGTAATATCCGTAGTAGCAGTATATTCTTTTCTGCTCTTCGCCTGTGTAGTCACTCGGGTCTTCTGTGTGCTTGCCTGTCGGATCGCCCCAGCCTACGAGGTCGCCATACTCATAAGGATAATTGGCACCCCAGTTGCAAGAAGCCCACTGGACGCTAAGCCCTAAGTCTACGAGGTCGCCTGCAGTTGTTTCCAGACGGAAAACTACTACATTGTCGCTGTAGCGTTCCGGGTTGCTGTTATTGCCCCATAGGTAGAGCCGATAGTAGTATTCTACGCCCCATTCTATATCTTCCAGAGACATGTCAATATAAAATTGGGTTCCTTTGTTGAACGTTTCGTTGTTGAGCGAGATTGTCACCGGATAGCCGTATATACAGTCTTCCTCCGTGGGGTTAGGCGTCCTGCTGAGGATAATGCGCAGGTCTGAGTAGTACTTAGCAGCCTCTTGGGCGTTCACCAGCTGGAAGTGCAGTCGTAGTATGTCAGCATTGTATTGTACTGGGTAAATAGGGTTGAACTGGTAGTTGCTTTGCTGAATGGAGATAATGCGGCTCAGTGAGCGCAGGTTGCCACAAGCGTCCACCACCCGCACCCTGACGCGTACCCGGTTGGTGCCTTGCTTCAGCTCCACTTCCTGTGTCAGCATTTTGTTACTGACGCTGACGTCTGTATATCGTTCGCCACCTATCACCGTCACACTTCCGTCTTTCAGAGTCTGTATGTTTTCTACGGTTGCAATAATATTCACTTTCCCATCAACAGATATTTCGCTGTGAGTCACATTCAGCACAGGTCTACTGCTGCATGTAGGCACAACCATATCGGCCATCTCCAGCAGTACCGCCCGCGTTATCTTCAGATTGGTGGCAGTGCGGAGGTCGAGGATATCGTCCTGTCCGTTGCGTACAGATACCTCTATTTGTGGATAAGTGCCAGTGGGCAGCGGTACATAGCAAACAACGTCTTCTCCTGTCACCGGGATACGTATTTCGCTAGCTTCGTTCTCATCTACGGTCAGCTCATAGTTGTCGTTCAAGGCAATGCGTGTTTTGCCTGCAACGGGGAGAGTTTGGTCGGCTTCCGTATTGAGTACAATCCACCGGGCATCTTCGGGCAAGGACTTGACGGTGAACTTCAGCAGTCCGCAGAGGTGTTTGAACAGAAAACTACCGTCTTCGTTTCGGCTTCCCAGCATGGGACCGTTGCTAGTGCCGTCGGCTGTTCGTTCAGCAGGAAGTATGGTCTGCAGTTCGTGGTCTATCAGTGTGGCGCTTTTGTGATAGGGGTAGTACACGGTTACAGGTTCCTCGCCGGCAGCCAGATGACCGATGAAGATGCTTGCGCCATTGTCGTCGGAGTGCGAATAGATAAATGGAACGTTCTTCGCCTCATTGCTACCGAATACGCCGATGGTGTCTCCTACGTTCCAAGTCACCTTACCGGTGTCGTCTACCGAGGTGCGTGTCGACAGGTCTTGTTCAATGTATACGGTCAGTTGAGTTTCATCCGTTGCACCGGTTTCACCCCATTCGTCTTCTTGGCTACATGCAGCCAGTCCCGCCAAGCATCCCAGCAAAATTGTATAAATCCATTGTTTCATTGTTGGTATATATTGGGTTGATAGACTTTATAGCGTGTCCCAGTATCCCTGTTCCACATCATACGATTCGTTTTCTCCTCCTTCTACACTTGCCGAGAAGCCTTGTTCCACCAGCACCTCTATACATTCTACGCGGGGCGCTTCATACTCTGCGTTGCATTTTTCGTTTGTTTTCATTCTTATTGTTGTTATTAGGTTTATATACGTGATTTAAGCCTACTAAAATACATCGGAAAGCATTTTTCTAAAAAGTCTCCGTATCAGTCGGATGGTTTCTTCCGTTGAAGTAATCAAACTAAAAAATGTATTAAACGGATTTGACAGAAACCGAGTGCAATATATAACAAAAGAGTTTAACCTGCAAGCAAGAAGAGCGAAAATATAAATGAAAATTCAAACTCTTCCATTTAAATTTAAATAGATTCAATAAACCCTGTCTTGTCAGATAAATCATTGTTTTCGCATACAGCGATACGGGAAGCGCCGCTTTCGTCGTTTCTTTATTTATGAGCGGAAAAGCCCAATAACTTTGCCTCCTTGCACAGTCAGTGGCAAAGGGCGATATTCGCTGTAAGAAATGAAATGATGGAATATTATGCTGGATTATATTTTATAATAAAGCATATTCTTTATGCCTTATATCAAGTTTGTATTTTTATATTATTTAAGAATGTGGATTCTTAATGTGGAGTATAGGTTTGCTCTGTAAAATGAAAATAAACTAATATGAATAAAAGAAAAATGTAACTCTGTATTTTTCTTTTATTAGTTGTAGTCATGTTGTAGTGATCCCCTTGATCCCCTGCTGTTGTAGATTTATTGTAGGATTATAAAGAAAAAGGAGTCAAGTCAACGACTTAACTCCTTCATTTTCACCAGTCGGGGTGACTGGATTCGAACCAGCGACCACACGCCCCCCAGACGCGTACTCTAACCGGGCTGAGCTACACCCCGAATTGCGGATGCAAAGGTACGGCTTTATTTTTAATCTGCAAATTTACGGCCGACTTTTTCGCTAGAAATGCTAAAATAATTTTCAGAATGCTTCAGGAAACAGGGAGTGGCGGGGCTTTTACAGCCCCATGCACTCGCGGAAGAAGTCGAATGTTTCGAAGATAGTGTCCTTGTCGGCTGTCTGGTTGAGGCTGATGTCGCCCACATCCTTCAGCAGGGTGAAGTTGATGACGCCGGCAGTGTTCTTCTTGTCGTGCTGCATCAGCTCGTAGAGGCGGTCGTAGTGCTTGCAGGTGAAGGGGAAGGCACCGTAGTTCTCCTTGGTGAACTGGATGACCTGGCGCATGCGGTCTTGAGGAAAACCTGCCTGAAGGTGCGAGAGGTAGAGCTCGCAAACCAGGCCCCACGCCACGGCGTAGCCGTGAAGCACAGGACGGTCTTCGGCCAAAGCCAGGCTTTCGAAGGCGTGGCCGATGGTGTGGCCCAGGTTGAGCGCCTTGCGGATGCCGTGTTCCTTGGGGTCCTGCTCCACGATGTCCTCCTTGACCTGTACGGAGCGGCCCACCATGTCTTTCAGTTGAGCATAGTCGGGCTGTTCGGTGTCGAAGGCCAGCAGTTCGTCGAGGTGCCGGGGAGTACTGATGAGGCCGTGCTTCAGCATTTCGGCATAGCCGGAGAAGAAGTTGTGTGCATCGAGGCTGCGCAGGAACTCCGTTTCGAGCAGTACACAATTGGCGGGAGCGAAGGCACCGATTTCGTTCTTCAGCCCGTTGAAGTTGATGCCCGTCTTTCCGCCTACCGAGGCATCGACCATGGCCAGCAGAGTGGTGGGGATGTTGATGTAGGCGATGCCGCGCTTGAAGGTGGCGGCGGCAAAACCGCCGAGGTCGGTCACCATACCGCCTCCCAGGTTGACGAGGAGCGAGTGGCGCGTGGCGCCCTGTTGGCTCAATGCCTGCCATACGTGGGCCAGCGTCTCCAGTGTCTTGTTCACGTCTTCGGCTCCGATGACGATTTCCTGTGCTTGCCGCATGGCTGGGATGTCCTTGATTTGGGGAAGGCACAGGCGGTGGGTGTGTTCGTCGGTCAGGAGGAAAAGCCTGTCGGGGGAACATTTTTCAATGGCTTGCGCCAGGTTGCTTTCAAGCTCCTTGCACAATATCACTTCTTGTTTGCTCATGTTGTATCTGCTTTTTTCTGCTGACAAAGATAGAACTTATCTTTGAAAGACGTATCTTTGCGTTGATAATGTTGAACGAAAATTAGTAAACTTATGAATGCATTGCTTCCTGTATATTGTCGGCCTTTAGGCTATTTTGTCATTGCTTTGGCGTTGTTTCTTCCTTTCCTGATGCTGTTTATGGGGCGGGTGAACGATGCTAACCTGTTGTTTTACAAGGAGTGTTCCAAATTGTTGATGATGATGGGAGCTCTGATGATTATCTTTGCTTTGAGTAAGAACGAATCGGAAGAGACGGTGAAGGTGCGCAATAAGGCCGTCCGTAATGCCATGTTCCTGACGGTGCTGTATGTCTTTGGCACGATGCTTTATCGGGTGGCCCAGGGAGATGTCTTTACGGTGGAGGGGTCGTCTTTCCTGATATTCTTGATTATTAATGTGCTCTGCCTGGAATTTGGTATAAAAAAATCGTCTGTTGATCGGTTGTTTCGGCGGAATGGTCGATAAAATGTGAAAAAATGTCTGTTCTCATTAAACCTTTGGTGCAGGCGAGTGTCAAAGGAAACATCATACTTTAATGGACGTTTTACTTAAAGAATAGACACAGATGAGAAAACTTTTTGTGCTGGCGGTGCTGTTTTGGGCTGTAGCATTGTCGGCAGTATCGCAAACCAAAAACATTTCTGTTTCCGGGCGGCTTGTCGAAGATGACACTAAGGCTCCCGCAGCGCAAGCTACTATCCAGTTGCTATCTCTGCCAGACAGTGCCTACGTCACGGGGGCGGCCAGTTCGGAAGAGGGTAGTTTTGCATTGCCTAAGGTGAAGGCAGGCAAATATGTTTTGAAAGTATCTTATATCGGTTACAAAACTCTGTTTCTGCCGCTGCAACTCAGTGCTGCTGCGCCCAACAAACGTCTGGGTACGCTGACGCTGGAGTCGGACGCCATTATGCTGGCCGAAGCTGTCATCGTGGCCGAAGCACCGCAAGTGCAGGTGGTGGAAGATACGGTGGCCTTCAATTCTTCGGCCTATCGTACTCCTGAGGGAGCTATGCTCGAGGAATTGGTGAAGAAGCTGCCCGGCGCCGAGGTGGACGATGACGGCAACGTGAAGATAAACGGAAAGGACATCACCAAAATCATGGTGGACGGCAAGGAGTTCTTTGGTGGCGACGTGAAGACGGGCTTGAAGAACTTGCCGGTGGACATGATTGAAAAACTGAAGACGTATGACAAGAAATCGGACTTGGCGCGTATTACCGGTATCGATGATGGTGAAGAAGAGACAGTGCTCGATCTGACGGTCAAGAAAGGTATGAACAGAGGTTTCTTTGGTAATATAGATTTGGCGGGTGGTACGGAAGACCGTTATATGGGGCGTGCCATGATGAATTACTTCTATGACAAGACGCAAGTGTCGTTCATTGCGGGTGCCAATAATGTGAACGACCGAGGTTTCTCGGGAGGTGGAGGCGGTCCCCGCTGGCGGGCCAACAACGGTCTGACTTCGACGAAGGAAATTGGTATAAACTTTGCGACCGAGAAAGAAAAGATTGAGCTGGGTGGTAGCGCGCGATACAACTATCGTGGCAACAACTCTTATAGCGACGGATATACGGAAAATTTCTTGGGAGGTGGGGAAACGTCTTCTTTCAATAACTCCCTGTCCCGTACCAAAACTTCCAACAAGGATTTTAGAGCTGATTTCCGCATGGAATGGAAGCCTGACACGCTGACGAATATTATCTTCCGTCCGAACTTCAGTTATGGAAAAACGTCCAGCCTGTCGGATTCGAAGTCGGGTACATTCAACAGTGACCCTTATGCATTGGTTCCTAATCCGAACGATTATCTGGATATTACGAAGTTGGCGCAGATGAATCTGTCGGATGAGGCTCTAGGTACCGGCGAAGTGGATGATCCGTTGGCAGACATTCGCGTCAATACGTCGAATAACCAATCGGGTAGCGATGGAAACTCTCTTTCGGCAGACGCTACTTTGCAGGTGAACCGTAAACTGAACTCGATGGGGCGTAATATTACTTTCCGTGGTCGTGTAGGTTATGATGATTCGGAAAATGAACAATACAGCGCTTCCAATACCAGGTATTTTCAGGAAGGGGAGGATGGAAGTGTTGCCCCTGAGGATGTCATTCGCCGCTATATTACGACACCTACCCGTGGTTATGACTATCGGTTGCAGTTGACATATAGCGAACCATTGTGGAAAGCTACTTTCCTTCAGTTCAGCTATCAGTTCAGGTATAGTTACAGTAAGAGTGACAAACAGACTTTCAATCTTGGCAATGACTGGAACTTTGGCGATATGCTTCCTGCTGGTTATGAGGACGGTTATGACGCAGACCAGAGCAAGTTTGCGGAGTATAAGACATATACCCATCAGGGAAGAATTGGTTTGCGTTTCATCCGTGAGAAATATCAGTTGAACATAGGTGCTGACTTGGAGCCGCAAAAGACCTCGTTATCGTATGAGAAAGGTGACTATATGACTGACACCATTCGCAACGTCTTTAACTTTGCTCCGAACCTGGATTTCCGCTTCCGCTTCTCGAAGATGAGCCAGTTGCGTGTCACCTATCGTGGACGAAGCTCACAACCCAGCATGGAGAATCTGTTGGACATAACCGATGACTCCAATCCGTTGAATATCCAGATGGGTAATCCGGGCTTGAAACCTTCTTTCAACCATAGCTTGCGTATGTTCTACAATACTTATGATGTGGATCGCCAGCGGGGTATTTTCTCACACGTAAACCTACAAATGACGCAAAACAGCATCAGCAGTTCGCGTACCTATAACTCTGAAACCGGTGGATGGGTGACGAAGCCGGAAAATATAAACGGTAACTGGAGTGCCTTCGGTATGTTTGGTATCAATTCGGCACTGAAGAACAAGAAATTCAATATCAGTTCGTTCAGTAACCTGTCTTATAATAACAACGTTGGTTATCTGACAACCGGTAACGGAGCTGAGGCAGTACAGCAGAAGAATACTACTACCAACTTGACGTTAAACGAACGCTTGAATGGTACATATCGCAATGACTGGCTGGAATTCGGACTGAATGGAACTTTCTCTTATTCGATAGAAAAGGACAAATTGACTCCTTCCAACAACCAGCAGCCATATACTTATTCTTATGGTGCCAACACGACCGTGAGTATGCCTTGGGGAATGAGCCTGTCCACCAATATTGCCAACCAGAGCCGTCGTGGTTATTCAGATTCCAGCATGAACCGAGATGAGCTGATCTGGAATGCACAGTTGTCGCAGACCTTCTTGAAGGGTGATGCAACGGTGAGCTTCGAGATGTATGACATCCTGCACCAGCAGAGTAACATTAGCCGTTCGCTGACAGCAAATGGTCGTTCGGTGTACAAGTACAACGGTGTGAACAGTTATTGTATGCTGCACTTTATTTATCGGTTGAATATCTTCGGTGGAAAGATCAATCGTGACAAACGGGATCAAATGCGCTTTGGCCCAGGTGGACATCGTCCGCTTGGAGGACCAGGCCACCGTCGTTTCTAAAGGAATAAGTTTGTAATTACCGATGTTTTTCTTACATTTGTTTTCCATATACTGATATGGGAAACAAATGTTTGATTGGAGTACTTTGGTTGGTCAAATAGCCACAATCGCCTATGATGTGGTGTATTTCGGTGTGGTGTTGGGGACAATTCTTGTGATTGTACTCGACAATCGTAATCCTGTTAAGACGTTGGCTTGGATATTAGTCCTGATTTTTCTACCCATCGTGGGATTTGTGCTCTATTTCTTTTTTGGCCGAAACCGAAGGCATGAACGTATCATCAACCGTAAAGGGTATAACAGCTTGCAGAAAAAGCCGATGCTGGAGTATATGTCCCAAAGCTCCAGTACTCTGCCTTTGGCTTACAGTCGGTTGATAGCCTTGTTCCGTAATACCAATCAGTCGCTTCCTTTTGACGGAAACCGTATTGAGACATATACCTCGGGGGAGACCATGCTGCAGGCTCTTCTGAGGGAGTTGCAGAAAGCTGTACATCATATTCATTTGGAATTCTATATCTTCGAGGATGATGCTGTGGGGTGTATGGTGCGTGACGTGCTGGTGGAAAAGGCACGGGCGGGTGTGGAAGTTCGCGTACTTTACGATGATGTCGGATGCTGGCATGTCCCCAATCGTTTTTATGAAGAGATGCGTGAGGCTGGTATCGAAGTACGTAGCTTCTTGAAGGTTCGTTTTCCTTTATTTACAAGTAAAGTGAATTTCCGTAACCATAGAAAAGTTGTGGTGATAGACGGGAGGATTGGCTTTATCGGGGGAATGAATTTGGCTGAACGATATGTAAAAGGAGTTTCATGGGGAGTCTGGCGTGACACGCATTTGCTGGTGGAAGGAAAGGCGGTTCATGGGTTGCAGACAACCTTCTTGCTTGACTGGTATTTTGTAGATCGTACATTGATGACAGAAGCCCGTTATTTCCCCAAATTGCAGCCATGTGGTTCTTCGTTGGTGCAGATTGTTACTAGCGAACCTGTAGGTCCTTGGAATGAAATAATGCAGGGACTGGTGATGGCCATTGGCTGTGCCAAGAAGTATTTCTATATTCAGACACCTTATTTTCTACCTACTGATTCCATTCTTGTCGCTTTGCGTACAGCCGCTTTGGCTGGGGTGGATGTCCGATTGATGCTTCCGCAGAAAGCAGATGCCCGTATTGTCCACTTGGCTTCTTGTTCATACCTGCATGAGGTTCTGGCCGCTGGTGTGAAAGTCTATTTCTATAAGAAAGGTTTTCTGCATTCCAAACTGATGGTATCTGATGATGAACTATCTACGGTAGGTTCCACCAATATGGACTTCAGAAGCTTTGAACATAACTTTGAAGTAAACGCTTTTATCTATGATGCAGAGATGGCTTTGCTGATGCGCGAAATCTTTTTGCAAGACCAACGGGACTGTGTACAGCTGCATCTGAAAACCTGGACTAAACGTCCTTGGTATAGAAAGGCGATAGAAAGTTTGGTCCGTCTGTTGGCTCCCCTTTTGTGATGGAGAGCGGCTTCATTTTTGTTTTTATTGAAAAAATGAGAAATTAACACTTCCGTAAACACGTCGTTCGACGAAATGAGGATGCGTTTCGAAGTTGTTTTTCTTGCCATGTTCCAGCACGAAGAGTCCACTTTCCTTGAGTAGGCCATGTTCAAATATCAAATCTGGAAGGGTGTCCAAACCTTTTAATTCATAGGGCGGGTCTGCAAAGATGAAGTCGAATTGACTACGACACCCTTGAATATACTTGAATACATCTCCTCTAATAGGAATACATTTGTCTGTTTTGACTTCATTCATTACTTTGCAAATGAACGCATGGTGGTCACGATCTTTTTCAATGCTGATTACTTGTTCGCATCCACGCGATACGAGTTCCAGGCTGATGCTACCGGTTCCGGAAAACAGGTCGAGCGCATGGATATTATCTTCGAAATCCATGTAGTTGGACAATACATTGAATAGATTTTCCTTGGCAAAGTCGGTGGTTGGACGTGCCTTGAATGAATGGGGAACGTCAAAACGACGTCTTTTGTATATTCCGCTGATTACTCGCATTGGGTGATGGCTTGTAGGTCGAGATTGGTGGCTGGGTTAGTAATGAACACTTGGTGGATATATTTTCGCAGTTCTTTCAACAAATCTTCCTTTTGATCCAACAATCCGGTGAGATGCAGTTCATCCCGTTCTTGGCTGAAGCCAAGTTGTTTCCAGATGTAGAGCATATAATAGATTCGGTCTGATGTCGCTTTGCAAGGAAAAGAATTTGCTAGAAGTAACTGATTACGTTCAAAGCAATAGACATCTGTTGCCTTCTTTCGTAAACTTACATACATTTTCCGGTTGTTTCCCAGTCGGCTTTTTGAAGAGAAGTATTCGATAAACGGACTGGCTTGGGAGTAGAAGTGCGCTTCAGGATATTGTTCACTCAAGAAGGTGTAAGTACTTTTGTCCATGCCGAATATAACAACTATATTACTCCTGTGTAGAATGTTATATTGAACGATTTCATTCTCCTGTGGGGGAAAGTTATGATAGAATATGGTTTCAGCCTGTTCGTCCTCAAAATATTCCAGGGGAATGAAGGTGAATCGTTTGTCGGTCATCAGGATGTTGACACGTCGATAGGGCAGGTTCAGCCATTCCGTTTCTTTGAATACCCGTTTTAGGTTTGCTGTCAGAGAAAAACTTTCGTTTACGACATATTCATAAGCCATATGTCCGTTCTTTTCCAGCGGGTTGAGTACAGAAAAAGAAAATCCATCCGTACTAAGACGGATGGATAAAGTGTATTGTTTTGATTTACTGAAATCAAGTGTTTCTATCATATGTTCAGGAAAATTATTCCCAGTTACCTGCGTTGTTGTTGGCAGTTTCCAAGCTACCAATCATCAGACCGGCATATTTACCCAGCTTGGTCTGCAGGTCAATTTTGTTGGCGATTTCCTGAGGATCCAGACCGTTCAAGTAAACAGTATATGGAGTCTTTACTTCGAGCAGACAGAAAGGTGCGCCAGACTTGGCTGTATCGTTCTTGATAGCCATTTCAAATTGTGCACCGTTGCCATAAGGTACATATCTCATAGAGTCAGGATTGAAGCCTTTGGGGAAGATAGTATCCAGTACGGCTGTCCACAAAGTATCACGTTCAAAGTTTTCCAGACCCCATTTTTTTACTTCGGCATAGTTACCGGTCTTCTTAGCCTTGTTGATGATATTGACAGCTTTCTTCTCAGTCAGACCGTCTTCCATTTGCTTGTCAGTCAATTCTCCTTTCTTATAGATAAAAGGCAGTTTAGCGGTCTTCACAAAGTGGATAAGCGTGTCAAAGCTGGGAGTGTACTGCAAGTTGTTCAAATTGCGGTATTCTGTCTGAGCTTTGCGGATGTCTATCAGGCGGGCAATGACTGCTTGCTCTCTGACTTTTTCAGCTTTCTCGAAGTTGATCGGACCCATAATGCTGGCATAGCAGATATAGATCAATGCTAAGGCACACAGGCCTAAAACGATGTTAAATACTGTTTTCATGATAAATATGTTTTTTAGTTTATTATATTCGCACCGCAAAAATAAGAGAAATAAATTTAAAAACGATAGTTCCCGTTACTTTTTTCTCATACGAAAATGATAAATAACTATTTAGAAAGGCAAATTAAGGAAAATTTTCCTTACCAGCCAACTGTAGAGCAAGAAAATACGCTAAAAAAGTTGTCGCAGTTTCTGTGTTCGAGAGAGAAAGATGTTGCGTTTCTGTTACGTGGGTATGCCGGTACGGGAAAAACGTCTTTGGTAGGAGCGTTAGTAAGGACACTGGACAAGCTTGAACAGAAAGTCATTCTTTTGGCTCCTACAGGACGGGCTGCCAAGGTCTTTTCGTCCTATGCGGGCCATCCAGCTTTTACCATCCATAAGAAGATATACAGGCAGCGGGTTTTCTCTGGTGAAGGGGGAAATTTCGACCTGAACGACAACCTGACGACACATACTTTATATGTAGTGGACGAAGCTTCGATGATTTCTAACGAAGGCTTGTCGGGTAGTATGTTTGGCACAGGACGTCTGCTTGATGACTTGGTGCAATTTGTCTATTCAGGAGAAGGATGTCGGTTGTTGTTGATGGGAGATACAGCCCAGTTACCTCCTGTGGGTGAAGAACTAAGTCCGGCTTTGTATGCGGAGGCCTTGAGAGCCTATGGGCTGGAAGTGATGGAAGTGGATTTGACGCAGGTGGTGCGTCAGGAAGAACAGTCGGGCATCTTGTGGAATGCCACCCGGTTGCGCAGGCTTATTGCGGAGGATGAGATGGGAACGTTGCCTCCTATACGGATATCTTGTTTCCCCGATGTTAAAGTGTTGCCGGGCAATGAGTTGATAGATGCTTTGTCAACCTGCTATGACCGGGATGGAATGGACGAAACCATTGTTGTCTGCCGTTCCAACAAGCGGGCCAATATCTACAATTGGGGAATCCGTGCTCAAATACTATGGCGTGAAGAGGAACTGGAGGCTGGCGATTGGCTGATGGTAGCTAAAAACAACTATTTTTGGACGGAGAAAGAGAAGGAACTGGACTTTATTGCCAATGGTGAAACGGCCGTAGTGCGTCGGGTGAGACGTACCATAGAAATGTATGGTTTCCGCTTTGCGGATGTCTTATTGTCTTTTCCTAACTGGCAGGATACGGAGCTGGAAGTCCGCTTGTTGCTTGATACGTTGCATAGCGATGCTCCCGCTCTGTCGCGTGAAGATAACGAACGGCTTTTCCAAACTGTGCTTCAGGACTATGCTGATATAGCTTTGAAGAGGGACCGAATGAAAAAGATGAAGGAAGACGCTTATTACAATGCCCTGCAAGTGAAATATGCTTATGCCGTGACTTGCCATAAGGCGCAGGGCGGGCAGTGGAAGAATGTCTTCCTGGATCAGGGCTATGTCCCCGACGACTATCTGACACCGGATTATTTCCGTTGGCTTTATACTGCATTTACCCGGGCTACGGACACCATTTATTTGGTCAATTATCCGATGGATCGGACGGAGTGATCGGGCTGAGTGGGAATGCCTGGCGTGTCATTCTTCGGCTCAGGAGAGTTTGCATGATACCCCGTATGCTCAGGTAGGATAGGAAGGCCAACCAAAGGGCATGGTTGCCCCATGCGTGGTGCAATCCATAATATAAGAGGAAGAAGATGGCTGAAGCTGCTGCCATGGATTGCAGCATTCCTCGCGTGTTGGTGGCTCCGATGTATATTCCGTCCCAGATGAAGGCGGCCATGCCGGCTACGGGGATGGCCAGTGCCCAGACGAGGTAGGTGCCGGCAGCCTCTATCACTTCCGGCTCGTCAGTCAGCAGGGACAGGAAAGCATCACCGCCCGTAACATAGGCGACTGTGAACAGCAGGGCCATGATGCCTCCCCATACGAACAGGTGTTTCCGTGTGCAGACGTATGCTGGATAGTTACGGGCTCCGATGTGCTTACCGATGAGGGCTTCGCCGGCGTAAGCAAATCCGTCCATTATATAGGAGTAAAGGGTGAATAGCTGCATCAGCAGGGTGTTGACGGCCAGTATGATTTCCCCTTGCCCGGCCCCGGCAGAGGTGAAGAACAGGGTAACTGCCACCAGACAGAGCGTACGCAGGAAGATGTCTCGGTTCACCTGGAAAAAATGTTGCATGGCTTGCCGTTGCCATAGCCCTTCTTTGTGGAAATGTTTCCACAGGTGGCCGTAGTGGCGTATCCATAGGCCTATACCCATTAGGAAGCCGGCATATTGGGCTATCAAGGTGCCCAACGCTACACCTTCCACCTTCAGGCCGCCTGCATATACCAGGAAGAGGCTGGCGGCGATGTTCACCAGGTTTTGTGTGATGGCGATGGCCATCGGGATGCGGGAGTTCTGCATGCCGATGTACCAACCGGTTAGTCCGTAAAGCCCCAAGGTGGCGGGGGCACCCCAGATACAGATGTGGAAATAGGTCGTGGCCAGTCCCTTGATTTCTTCAGTGGGATGGATAAAGAGGAAGGCCGCCTCCCTGATCGGGATCTGCAATGCGATGAGGGCGATGGCGGCAGCCAGGCCGATGCCCACGGACCGTACAGCCATTTGAACAATCTCGCCGGATAAATGTTTACCGTAGAGCTGGGCGGTCATACCGCTCGTACCCATACGCAGAAAGGCGAAAATCCAGTAAATGATATTGAACAGCATGCCACCCACTGCGATGGCGCCAATGTAGGCGGCATTACCCAGGTGGCCGACGATCGTCACGTCCACCAGTCCCAGCAGGGGGACGGTGATGTTCGACACAATAGACGGCAGGGCTATATTCAGTATGTGCTTGTCGGTCTCTTTCATTGCAGCGGCAAAGGTACGCAGAAATGCTAAAAAGAAAGAGAATAATTAATGATATTTGTCCAATATTCACTTGGCTTTCTTCGGCAGATTGACTAATTTTGTAAGCCTTCTTGAAAGAAGGAAAACTGAAACTAAACTGACTATTTTTATGAGATTTCTGGTATTTATGTTAATCATGTTCGGCATGACCCCACTGTCGGTATTTGCCCAGTCGGCAGACGTGCTGTTGCGTAAGGTGGTAGAGGCCCTTTCGTCGGGGCAGGTGGGTTATGCGGTGAGTCTCTTCCGGCAGTCGTGTCAGACTGACGGGCATCAGGCGGAAATGTTTTATTGGACTGGTGTGGACAAGTCGCAGGACACCGCTCCGCAGTTTGCACGCGAATTGGCCGAATACTTCAAAGGGGCCGGAAACTATAGCAAAGCCTATCTGTTCTACAAGGAATTGCTGCAATACAAGCCGGACAGCGTGGAGGTGCTCGTTTCGTGTGCGGAGATGGAAGTGCGTTGCGGGCAGATGGGCGATGCGAAGGAAAAATACGAGAAGGTAGTGGCACTCGACTCTGATAACTTGCAGGCCTGTAACTTCTTGGGTAGCTATTATTTCCTGAAATCGGAAGACGCGCGCAAGAAGTTGGATGCCGACTTCAACAGACTTTCTGCACCTACCCGCATGCAATATGCCCGCTATCGGAATAATCTTTCTTCACTTTTTGAATCGGGTTACTCCAAAGCACGTTTGTACTTGCAACAGGTACTGACGTTGTTCCCTTCGTCCGAGGTCGGCAAGACGCTGGAGAAAATAAATTGGGTGGAACGAGAAGTTAACCGGTAATTCTTTGCCTTTCCTTTTCTGCTGTTGGACGGACTTGCTCAGAGGCTGAGCACCACGCGGTCGCCCAGGCGCTTGGCCATGAGGCTCTGGACCTCGCGCAGTTCGCTGTATCGTTGCATGATGGCATTGCATTGTGCCTCGTCCTGCACCACCTTGGGGTCCTGCAGGGCGCGCATCATGTGTTTCAGCTCTTCGCTGACGATGGCATACTTGAAGTTGGTGGTGAGCAGCGGCACCAGCTCGTAGAGCCGTTCTTCGTCGGTCACAATCTTTTGATTCTTATAGTGGTATTTGCTCAGTTGGTAGCGGTCGCTGATGAGCTCTGTGCTCAGGCGGCTGATGACAGGGTCGGGATGCGTCAGGAAGTAGTGCTCGGCCCGGAAACCTTCGTCGTGTAGATGGGCGGCGGCTTCGGTCATCATCTGGCGGTGGAGCGGATTGTGGAAGGCCAGGTCGTCTTGTTGGAGGTCGGCCTCCACGAACTCGATGACCGTCACGGGGATTTCCTTGCCCTCTTCGTCGGCTACGTTACACATGACACGCTCGCCATAACGGACCACCATCTGCAGAATGAGCCGTTCGTAGCGGTAGAATTCCTGCCCCTCCTTGCCCTCTTGGGGGATGAAGGACGTATAGCTGTCCGCAGCTTCCGCAGTACCCGTTGTCGGTATAGAAGAATCGTCGGGGAAGGGGGCGGCATAGGCTTCGGGCGGCAGGTCGTCTGCCGTAGGAGCGGGGATGTTGCCTGCCTGCACCTGGGTGCCGTCAGCCGGTTGTGCGGTAGCCGTACTGCGCCGGCGTTCGCGTTCGCGCTGTTCGGCCTTGCGCTCGGCTTCCTTCTCGCGGCGCTTGGCCACTTCGGACACGAGCAGGCGGTCTTCCACGTGCAGCAGTTGGGCACATTCCTTAATATATACGTCGCGCACAATGGCTTCGGGGATGACGGAGATGCTCTGTACGATGTTGCCTATCAGTTCGGCCCGGCGGATGGGGTCCTGACCGGCGTCTTCCATCAGCAGGTTGGTCTTGAAGCGGATGAAGTCTGTCTCGTGCTCGCGGATGAAGGCCTGGAACTCCGTGGAGTTGTGCTTGCGGGCATAGGAGTCGGGGTCGTCGCCGTCGGGCAGGAGGCACACTTTGATGTTCATCCCCTCTTCGAGCAGCATGTCGATGCCTCGCAGGGAGGCTTTGATACCGGCCGCGTCGCCGTCGTAGAGCACCGTCAGGTTGTTGGTGAAGCGGTGTATCATCTTGATCTGCTGCGTGGTGAGTGCCGTACCCGACGAGGCCACCACGTTCTCCACCCCGCTCTGGTGCATGGAGATGACGTCCGTATAGCCCTCGACCAGGTAGCAGCGGTCCTGCTTGACGATGGCCTGCTTGGCCTGATACATGCCGTAGAGTTCGTTGCTCTTGTGGTAAATTTCCGATTCGGGCGAGTTGACGTACTTCACCTTCACGCCCTTCGTGGCGGAGGCCAGCACACGTCCGCCGAAGGCTACCACCTTGCCGCTCAGTGTGTGGACGGGGAAGATGACGCGTCCCCAGAAACGGTCGCGCAGGCGGTGGTCGTCCGTCTCGTAGCAGAGACCGGTCTTCACCAGATATTCCTGCTTGTATCCCTTACTCAGGGCCTCGCGTGCCATGGCGTCGTGGCTCTCGGTGCAGTAGCCCAGCTGAAACTTCTCGATGATGTCGTCGCGGAAACCGCGGTTGCGGAAGTAGGCCATGCCGATGTTGCGCCCTTCGTCGGTCTGCCGCAGGGTACGGCGGAAGTAATCGTTGGCCCACTGGTTGACCACGAACAGGCTCTCGCGTTCGCTCTGCGCGGCCTTCTCCTCGCCTGTCAGTTCGCGTTCCTTGATTTCGATACCGTATTTCTTGGCCAGGAAACGCAGGGCGTCGGGGTAGGTGAGCTGTTCGTGTTCCATGATGAAATGGACGGCGTTGCCACCCTTGCCGCAGGCGAAGCACTTGCAGAGGCCCTTGGCGGGCGAGACGTAGAACGAGGGCGTCTTGTCATCGTGGAAGGGACAGAGGCCCACGTAGTTGACGCCGCGCTTGCGCAAGGTCACGAAATCCGACACGACGTCGTAAATCTGCGCCGCGTCCAGTATTCGGTCTATGGTAGCTTGGTCTATCATTTCAGCGGCAAAGGTACGGGTTATTTCCGACATTTCATCCGCTTGCAGCAGATTTAATGGGGAATATCAGTTTATGTCCTCTACCTTTTATTTCAGCTTCTCTCGCAGCCGTGTCAGGTATTGTTTCATACCGTCGGCATCCTTTTTCTCGATGATTTCGAGCAGGTTCTTCAGCTCCGTGCGGATGTTGGCCACCTGGGCTGGCGTACGGGGGTTGAAGAGGATTTCCTGCAGCAGGTAGTCGTCCTCGTTCAGCAGGCCGCGGGCAATGGCCATGTGCTTCTTGAAGGTGGTGCCCGGCGCGTCCTGGTGCTTCATCACGGCGGCGAAGACGAAGGTTGATACGAAGGGGATGGACAGGGAGTAGGCCACCGTCTCGTCGTGCTCGTCGAACGTGTATTCGAAGATGTTCAGCTTCAGCGTCTGGTAGAGGTCCTTGAAGAAGATGCGGCCCAGGTGGTCGCCTTCGGTGATGATGATGGCGTTCTCCGTACTCAGGTTGCTGAGGCTGGCAAACGTGGGTCCGAACATGGGGTGCGTGGACACGTAGCGGAAGCCGCTTTCTTTATAGAAAGCCTTCAGTCCGGTCTTCACGGAGGCGATGTCGCTCAGGATGCAGTCCTTGGGCAGCACGGGCAGAACCTGGCGGAAGGCATCGAGGGTGTATTTCACCGTGGCGGCGTTGATGACCAGCTCGGGTTCAAATTCCTTTATCTCGTCCAGCGTGGTGAAACGGTAGGTGTTGTAAACGAAGCGCAGCTGGTGCGGGTTGACGTCGAACACGGCCGTCTCGTGCTGGAAACTCAGTACATCGTTGAAGAAGGAGCCCATCTTTCCGGCTCCGAGGATCAGAATTCTCATGATAAAATGAAGAATTAAGAATGAAGAATGAGGAATTGAGAACGAAGAATGAAGAAGGGGCGTCGGGGACAGGCATGCCTGTCGCATGCGCAACCCTAATTCTTCATTCTTCGTTCTTCATTCTTTATTTATTAATGATTTCCATCTGTTGTCTAACACTCTCTTCGTGTATGGCTTCGAACACTTTCTTGATGAAGTCGGCATCCATGCCGCACAAGGCACCTTGCGAGCCGCGCTTCTCCAGAATCTCGTTGTAGCGGCCTGTCTGGAGGATGGTCATGCCGTGCTCCTTCTTGTAGGTACCTATTTCACGGGCCACACGCATACGCTTAGCCAGTTCCTGGATGAGGTTGTCGTCACATTCGTCAATCTGCTTGCGCAGTTCGTTCAGGTTCTCCGTGCTTTGGTTGGCTTCACGGATGACGAGCAGGTTCAGGATGTAGTCCAGAATGTCCGGTGTCACCTGCTGTGCGGCGTCGCTCCAGGCGCAGTCGGGGTTACAGTGGCTCTCCACGATGAGGCCGTCGAAGCCCAGGTCCATGGCCTGCTGGCACAGCGGGGCTACCAGCTCACGCTTGCCGCCGATGTGGCTCGGGTCACACAGAATGGGCAGGTTGGGAATGCGGCGGCGCAGTTCGATGGGGATGTGCCATTGCGGCAGGTTGCGGTAGATGCGTTTGTCGTAGGCCGAGAAACCGCGGTGGATGGCTGCCAGCCGTTTCAGTCCGGCCTGGTTGATGCGTTCGAGGGCGCCGATCCACAGCTCGAGGTCGGGGTTCACGGGGTTCTTCACCAATACGGGGATATCCACGCCGCGCAGGGCGTCGGCTATTTCCTGCATGGCAAAGGGGTTGGCTGCCGTGCGTGCACCTATCCAGAGGATGTCGATGCCGGCTTTCAGAGCCTCGAACACGTGCTTGGCTGTGGCCACTTCGGTGGATACGTACATGCCCGTCTCCTGCTTCACTTCCTTGAGCCAGGGCAGTCCGTCCACGCCCACGCCTTCGAAGCCTCCGGGCTTGGTGCGGGGTTTCCAGATGCCGGCGCGGAATATCTTGATACCGCGTGCGGCCAGTTGGCGTGCGGTTTCCATCACTTGTTCTTCAGTCTCGGCGCTGCAGGGGCCTGCAATCACCAGCGGGCGTTTTTCGTCCACGCCCGGAAGCGTAATTTTCTCTAATTCGAGTTCCATAACGATTGAATTTAGAATGATGAATGAAGAATTTGCGGTGTTGGTCTTCTCGTTCTTACGGATTCATCATTGTATGTTCTTATGTTTATTAATTGTTCTGTGGTTTACGAATGATGCGGTTGGGAATTCTTCGTTCCTCATTCTTCATTCTTCATTTTCCTGATTCTCTCCAGTGCCTCCTCCAGCTTCGCGTCCTTGCAGCAGAGCGAGATGCGGATGTAGCGTGCGCCGTTCGAACCGAAGATGAAGCCGGGGGTGATGAAGACGCGGGCCTCGTGGAGCACGCGTTCGGTCAGTTCCTCCACGTCCTTGCATGAGTCGGGAATGCGTCCCCAGAGGAACATGCCCACCTGCCGCTCGTCGTAGGTGCAGCCCAGCGTGTGCATGATTTCTCCGGCCAGACAACGGCGGTTGCGATAGTTGCGGTTGTTGCCTTCGTACCAGTCGGCGTCGGCTTCGAGGGCGGTTGCAGCGGCCAGTTGCATGGCGCGGAACATGCCGCTGTCGATATTGCTCTTCACCTTCAGCACCCATTGTACGAATTGCGGATTCGAGGCCAGCATACCGATACGCCAGCCCGGCATGTTGTGGCTCTTGCTCATGGAGTTGAACTCAATACAACACTCTTTGGCGCCCGGCACGCTGAGGATGCTCAGCGGATGGTCGTTCAGGATGAAGCTGTAGGGGTTGTCGTTCACGATGATGATGCCTTTTCGGCGGGCAAAGTCCACCAGCCGTTCATAAAGCTCGGGTGTGGCGGGGGCGCCGGTCGGCATGTTGGGATAGTTGGTCCACATCAGTTTGACGCGGCTCGTGTCCAAAGCCTCCAGCTGTTCCCAGTCGGGCATCCAGCCGTCTTCTTCCTTCATGTTGTAGTTCACCACCTCGGCACCCAGTATCCGGCTCAGGGAGGTATAGGTGGGGTAGCCCGGATTGGGTACCAGCACCTGCTCGCCAGGGTTGACGAAGGCCAGTGTGACGTGCAGGATACCTTCCTTCGAGCCGATGAGCGGCTGTATCTCGGTCTGCGGGTCTAGCTCTACACCATACCAACGCTTGTACCACGCGGCGAAACTCTTGCGCAGTTCGGGGATACCCACGTAGGGCATGTATCCGTGACCGTCGGGGTTCTGTGCCGCTTCGCATAAGGTCTCTATGGTTTTGGCCGAGGGCGGCATGTCGGGGCTGCCGATGCCCAGGCTGATGACGTCCATGCCCTGTGCGTTCATCTGGGCCACTTCCTTCAGCTTGCGCGAGAAGTAGTATTCGCTGACCGTGGCCAGGCGGTCAGCCGGCCGGTAGCTCGTAGCTCGTAGCTCGTCACTCGTAGCTTTATTACAGTGTTGATTTTCCATCTTCGTATTCTCCTAATATCTTTAATTCTTTGGTCAGTGGGCTGATAGCGGCAAGTGCCTGCTTATATCTCAACAACTGGTCGAACATGACGTCCACGTAGAACTGGTATTCCCATTCCCGTCCGATGATGGGCAGTGACTGTATCTTGGTCAGGTTGATGCGGTAGAACGAGAGAATAGACAGCACCTGCGAGAGGCTTCCCTCGGTATGAGGCAGGGTGAACACGAGGCTGGCCTTGTTGGGTTCGCGGTTACGGTGGCGGTTCAGTTCGTCCACCTGCCATGGGTCTGCCACTACGAGGAAGCGGGTGAAGTTGTGTTTGTTTGTCTCGATACCCTCCTGCAGCACCTTCATGCCGTAGAGTTCGGCAGCGGCTTTCGAGCAGATGGCGGCGTGTCCTTTCAGGTGTTCCTTTTTGATGATTTCGGCACTGAGGGCGGTGTCCTCGCCTTCCACCACCTTGATGTTGGGGTGTTGGCTCAGGAACTCGCGGCATTGCATCAGGGCGATGGGGTGCGAGTTGACCTCGGTGATGTCGTCCCAGTCTTCTTCAGGCAGGCAGACGAAGCTGTGTGAGATGCGCAATTTGTGTTCGCCGATGATTTGTGTGCCGCTTTGTCGCAGCAGTTCGTTGTTGTGAAGCAGGCTTCCTGCAATGGTGTTCTCGATGGCCAGCATGCCGATGACCTGGCTGTCGTGGCGGATGGACTTGAACACGTCTTCAAACGTAGCGCAGCAGATCAGTTCGATGTCTTCGCCTTCGAAGTATCGGTGTGCTGCAATGTCGTGGAAGGAACCCAGTGTTCCTTGAATGGCTATTCGTTTCATATCGTTGTATTAACAAAAAATCCCGCTTCCAGTCATGGGAGCGGGATCCATATCTTTTATTTCAGTTCTTCATTCAGTTCTTAAGCGTCACTGTCACTTGACACATACAAACTCCCGCTCTACTTTGTGGCTAAAGTAAAAGT
>DXAV01000074.1 GCA_019116805.1 Candidatus Bacteroides merdavium
TTTCATCAGACTTGTTTTTATTTTATTTTTCATACCCGTTTATAAAGCTGAGTACAAACTTAAGAGTTTAATTATAAAATCCCAACCTAAAATAAAAAAACAATCTAAATTGTATGTAGAAACGGAGTCACTCCAACATCAGCCGTTCATATACACGGGGGTGAAGAAAATAGCGCACATCTTTCCCGGCCTCGATGGACTCGCGGATAAAGGTGGAACTGATTTCGAGTACCGGCGAATCGACCAGACGTACACGGGGAGGCAAGGAAGAAATATCGACAGGATAACCCGAACGGGGATAAATCAAAATGGGATTCTCTGTCAGCAGGCGTTCGGACTGATACCAGCGGGTGAAGGAGTGCCAGTTGTCCGATCCGATAATCAGATGGAACGTATGCTGCGGATAGACCTCCTTCAGGCGGTCGAAGGTATGGATGGTGTAAGAAGGTTGAGACAAATGGAATTCGAAATCGGAAGCACGGAACTTGGGATAACCCTCTACGGCCAGTTGTACCAGCTCCAGCCGCAAGGCGTCGGGCAACAGATCCTGTCCCACCTTGAAAGGATTGCGGGGAGTCACCAGAAACCACAACTCATCCAGCCCGCCGAACTCGCAGAGGTAATTGGCCAGGGCCAGATGGCCGACGTGGATGGGGTTGAACGAACCGCTGAAAATACCGATATCCATAGGCGCGTATCAGATTTTCTTTCCCTTCAGGCGCAGGAAAGCAAGGGTGCCGTTCGCAATGGATACTACTCCAACAAGCCCCATGGCTATCGCCGTAGTGTATTCCTCATACTTTATATTGGCAACCAAGAGCCACACGGCACATACCAGCAAAATAACGTTGACAACCAACAGCCACTTGTTCATCTTGCGCGAGAAATTCTTTCCGCTATAATCTTTCGTCATGCCTTCAGGAATTGGGTGATTACTTCCAGTGCCTCGGCTTTGGCCGTTTCCAGGTCGTCGTTCACAATAATCTTGTCGAACTTCGGAGCGAAGGACATTTCGTAGGCAGCCTTAGCCACACGGTCCTCAATAACTTCAGGCGTATCAGTACCACGCCCCACCAGACGCTTGCGCAGTTCTTCAACCGAAGGCGGCTGGATAAAAACTGACAGGGCACGGTCGCCGTAAAACTTCTTGATGTTGCACCCGCCTACCACATCGACGTCGAACACCACATTCTGTCCGGCAGCCAGCTGTTTTTCGACCTGCGACTTCAACGTACCGTAAAAACGGTCGTGATAAACCTCTTCGTACTCCAAGAACTCACCCTCGGCAATGCGACGGCGGAACTCTTCGGGTGAAAGGAAGAAATACTCCACACCATCACGCTCCGTACCACGTGGCGGACGGCTGGTGGCCGAAATGGAAAAGGCCAGGTTCAGGTTCTGCGTCAACAGATAATTGATGATGGTCGATTTGCCCGACCCTGAGGGGGCAGAAAAAATAATCAGTTTACCCATAAAAATAATGAAGAACTAAAAATGAAGAATGAAAAATATACCTGAACAGACAGATGCTTCACTCTACATTCATTTTACATTACATTCAAAACTTGCTCCTTGATTTGCTCCAGCTCATCCTTCATCTGCACCACAATCTTCTGCATCTCGGCATGATTGGATTTGCTGCCCAAGGTATTGATTTCGCGACCCACTTCCTGGGCGATGAAGCCCAGCTTCTTGCCCTGTCCGCTACCGTTTTCCAAGGTGCTGATGAAATATTTCAGATGATTGCTGAGGCGTTGCTTCTCTTCGTTGATGTCCAGTTTCTCAATGTAGTAAATGAGTTCCTGCTCCAAACGATTCTTGTCATAGTCCACACTGATGGTCTTCTCGAGCGCATCGACAATGCGGTCCTTTATTTTTCCTACGCGTTCCTTTTCGTACGGTTCCACTGTTTCGAGCAGATGTTCAATGTTAGATATTTTCTCACGGAATTTCTTCTCAAGTGCGGCACCCTCCTGCTTACGGAAATCCACCAAATGCTCCAATGCCTCCTTGACAGCTGCATAGGCCGTTTGCCATTCTTCTTCACTCAATTCCTGTGTTTCAGTTTTGCTCATTACGTCAGGCATACGCAACAGGGTAGCAAACCAGTCCTCAGGTTCGGGAATACCTGTAACAGAAGAGATTTCTTTGATCCGATGGAAATAGGCAGCCACCAGTTCCTGATTGATGGGAGTAGCCAGTTGTTCGGCATCTTTCTTTTCCACCCACAGGCTGAAATCCACCTTACCTCGCTCCAAAACACGAGCTATTTCATTGCGGATTTCCATTTCTTTTTCACGATATGCAGGAGCTATACGCGTGGATAAATCCATCGCTTTACTGTTAAGCGATTTTATCTCAACATTTATCTTTTTATCAGGCAATTCGACTGTCGCCTTGCCGTATCCTGTCATTGACTGTATCATAATGCTTCTTAAGTTTTGTGCAAAATTACACGATTATTTTTAATTACTGAAAATAATCACGTAAATTTGTCAGCGATTAAAAAATAGTAACTATGTCATGTATCCTACATATTGAAACATCCACTTCTGCGTGTTCGGTTGCCGTGAGCGAAGACGGGCAGGTAGTGTTCAAAAAGGAAGACTTGAACGGCCCTTCACACGCCGTATCCCTGGGAGTTTTTGTAGATGAAGCATTGTCTTTTGCCGACAGCCATGCCATGCCGCTGGATGCGGTGGCCGTGAGCTGCGGTCCGGGGTCGTACACAGGCCTGCGCATTGGTGTATCCATGGCCAAGGGCGTGTGCTACGGGCGTAACCTGAAGCTCATCGGTTTGCCCACGCTGAAGGTACAGTGCGTACCGGTGCTGCTCTATCACGACGAGCTGCCCGACGATGCCCTGCTTTGCCCCATGATAGATGCCCGCCGCATGGAAGTTTATGCTGCCATCTATGACCGCGCCTTGAAGCCTGTGCGCGACATTGCCGCCGACATTGTGGACGAAAATTCTTACCGCGAGTTTCTCGAGCAGCATCCCGTTTATTTCTTTGGTGACGGCGCCGCCAAGTGCAAGGAAAAGATTACGCACCCGAACGCACATTTCATTGACGGTATCCAACCCCTAGCCAGCATGATGTTCCCCCTGGCCGAGAAAGCCATCGCCGAAGAAAAGTTCGAGGACGTTGCCTATTTTGAGCCTTTCTATCTGAAGGAATTCGTGGCAGGCAAACCGAAAAAGCTCATTTAAATCATTCTGAAAATCCAATTATAACAACTCATGCAATATAACACCCAACAGAAACGGATGCCCTTGCCTGAATACGGTCGCAGCATCCAGAACATGGTAGATCACGCACTGACCATCGAAGACCGTGCCGAACGCCAACGTTGCGCCAACACCATCATCAACATCATGGGAGGCATGTTCCCCCACCTGCGCGATGTGCCCGACTTCAAGCACAAACTTTGGGATCACCTGGCTATCATGTCCGACTTCAAGCTGGACATCGACTACCCCTTCGAAGTCATCCGCCAAAACAATCTGGAATCCAAACCCGAACCTGTACCCTACCCCAACACGAAAATCATCTACCGCCACTATGGCCGTACATTGGAGGTACTGATACAGAAAGCCTGTGAATTGCCCGAAGGCGACGAGAAACAAAACCTCGTGGCCCTCATTTGCAACCACATGAAGAAAGACTACATGACGTGGAACAAGGATACGGTGGACGACCGTAAGATAGCTGACGACCTGTATGAATTGTCGGGTGGCAAATTGCAGATGACGGAAGACATCCTGAAATTGATGGCCGAACGCATCGAACTCTATTACCGTCCGATGAAAGCCAACACGCCGAACAACAATAACAACAACCGGAACAACAAGAAAAAGAAATACTGAAACCGGCCACAAACATTGAACCATCATGGCATCATTCATCATCGAAGGAGGACACAGACTAGCAGGTGACATTCACCCGCAAGGAGCCAAGAACGAGGTGCTGCAAATCATCTGCGCTACCTTGCTCACGGCAGAGAAGGTGACTGTACACCATGTGCCCAACATCCTGGACGTGAACAATCTGATACAACTGATGCGAGACATGGGAGTAGAAGTTTCTAAAATCGGCATTGACAGCTACACCTTTCAGGCCGCCCGCATAGACACCGCTTATCTGGAAAGCGAGGAGTTTCTGAAGAAGTGCTCCAGCCTGCGTGGATCGGTGATGCTCGTAGGCCCCATGATAGCACGTTTCGGAAAAGCCATTATCTCCAAGCCTGGCGGTGACAAGATAGGACGCCGGAGACTGGACACCCACTTCATCGGCATTCAGAATTTGGGAGCCAACTTCCACTATAACGAAACGGCAGGGACATTCGAAATAACGGCCAAACAACTAAAGGGAACCTACATGCTGCTAGACGAAGCTTCCGTAACGGGTACGGCCAACATCGTCATGGCTGCCGTATTGGCCGAAGGCAAGACAACCATCTACAACGCCGCCTGCGAGCCCTACGTACAGCAGCTCTGCCGAATGCTGAACCGCATGGGCGCCAAGATAACGGGTATCGCCTCGAATCTGCTCACTATCGAAGGGGTGAAGGAACTGCACGGCACGGAGCACACCATCCTTCCTGACATGATTGAAGTAGGAAGTTTCATCGGCATGGCTGCCATGACAGCCAGCGAACTGACCATCAAGAACGTGTCCTACGAGAACCTGGGCATCATCCCCCAGTGCTTCCGCCGTCTGGGCATCCGCCTGGAACAACGAGGCGACGACATCTACATTCCTGCACAGGAGACGTACGAGATAGAGTCATTTATCGACGGCTCCATCATGACCATTGCCGACGCGCCCTGGCCGGGACTGACCCCCGACCTGCTGAGCGTGATGCTCGTCGTGGCCACGCAAGCCAAAGGCAGCGTGCTCATCCATCAGAAGATGTTTGAAAGTCGCCTGTTTTTCGTGGACAAACTGATAGACATGGGAGCGCAGATTATCTTGTGCGATCCGCACCGTGCCGTGGTCATCGGGCACAACCGCACCTTCCGCCTGCATGGCGGCAACATGACCTCGCCCGACATCCGCGCTGGAATAGCCCTGCTCATTGCGGCCATGAGTGCCGACGGCATCAGCCGCATCCACAACATCGAACAGATTGACCGTGGCTATCAAGACATTGAAGGACGACTGAACGCTATCGGTGCACGGATAACAAGAATATGACAATATGATCAAACGAGAAGAAATATATAAAATAGGTATATTCAACAAGCCGCATGGCATACACGGCGAATTGCAGTTCACCTTCACCGACGACATCTTCGACCGTGTGGAGGCAGAGTACATCGTCTGCCTGTTGGACGGAATTTTCGTACCCTTCTTCATCGAGGAATATCGGTTCCGTTCAGATACTACCGCCCTGATGAAGTTGGAAGGAATTGATACCGCCGAACGGGCCCGTATGTTCACCAACGTGGAAGTCTGGTTTCCCGTGAAGCATGCCGACGATACTGAATCCGAAGAACTGACATGGAACTATTTCGTAGGCTTCCGCATGGAAGAAATCCATTATGGACACTTGGGCGAAGTGACAGACGTAGATACTTCGACGCTCAACACTCTGTTCGTGATAAATCACAATGGTAATGAACTGCTGATACCTGCTCAGGAAGAATTTATCACCGATATCGACCGGAAACATAAAGTCATCACTGTCAGCCTACCCGCCGGACTGATAAACTTAGACGAAGCAGAAGAGGAATAATTCACACAATCCAAGAAAACTATGCCGACTCCCAAAAAGAAAAAAAGAAGTAAAGCTTTCTGGAACAACATCAAGTTCAAATACAAGCTGACTATCGTCAACGAGAACACGCTAGAAGAGATAGTCGGCCTGCACGTATCCAAGCTGAACGGCATATCCGTACTCTTATCCGTACTGACCATTCTTTTCTTGATAGCTTCGCTAATTGTAGCCTTTACACCGTTGCGTAACTACTTGCCTGGTTACATGAACAGCGAAATACGTGCTCAAGTAGTAGATAATGCACTACGCGTGGATTCCCTCCAACAACTCGTTGAACGGCAGAACCTGTACATCATGAATATACAGGACATCTTCCGCGGCGACGTCAAGACTGACACCATCCAGTCCATAGACTCGTTGACCACCCTGCGGCAAGACTCGCTCATGGAACGCACAAAAAGGGAAGAAGAGTTCCGCAAACAATATGAAGAAAAGGAAAAATATAACCTGACGACCCTCACAGCCATGTCGGCTGACGGACTGAACTTCTACTGCCCCACGCGAGGCATCGTATCGGCTTCCTTCAATGCCGAACAACGGCACTATGGCACAGACATCGCTGCCAATCCCGGCGAAAGCGTATTGGCTACCCTAGACGGTACCGTCATCCTGAGCACATACACTGCCGAAACAGGCTATGTGATACAGGTACAGCATAGACAGGATTTCGTGTCAATCTACAAGCATTGTGGTTCCCTGTTAAAGAAGGAGGGAGAAACCGTAAAAGGCGGAGAAGCCATTGCCTTGGTCGGGAACACCGGCCAGCTGACCACCGGACCACACCTACATTTCGAACTGTGGCACCGCGGACGAGCCATCAATCCTGAAATTTACATAGTATTCTAAACAAACGATATATTCATGAAGAAACAGATAGCCATACTCGGTTCCACCGGTTCCATCGGAACACAGGCCTTACAAGTCATCGAGGAACATCCCGACAAGTATGAAGCCTACGTACTGACGGCCAACAACCGCGTGGACGAGCTCATCGCTCAGGCACGCCGCTTCATGCCCGAGGTAGTCGTGATAGCCAACGAAGCGAAATATGCCATCCTGAAAGAAGCCTTGGCCGACCTGCCCATTATGGTCTATGCTGGCGAGGAAGCCATCTGCCAGATTGTACAGGAGAAGCCGATAGACATTGTTCTTACAGCCATGGTAGGCTACGCCGGATTACGCCCCACCATCCATGCCATCCGAGCCCGCAAGACGATTGCGCTAGCCAACAAGGAGACACTCGTCGTGGCAGGCGACCTCATCAACGACCTGGCTCGTGTAAACGGTACACCCATCTTGCCCGTCGATTCGGAACACTCCGCTGTCTTCCAATGCCTGGCCGGCGAAGCGGGTAACCCGATAGAGAAAGTCATCCTCACAGCTTCGGGCGGTCCTTTCCGCACTTTCAGCTACGAACAGCTGAAGACAGTGACCAAGGAGCAGGCCCTGCGCCACCCCAACTGGGACATGGGCGCAAAAATTACTATCGACTCTGCTTCAATGATGAACAAGGGTTTCGAGGTAATAGAGGCGAAATGGCTCTTTGGCGTACAGCCGGAGCAGATTGAGGTAGTAGTACACCCACAGTCAGTCATCCACAGTATGGTACAGTTCGAAGACGGCGCGGTGAAGGCACAGCTCGGCATGCCGGACATGCGCCTGCCCATCCAGTACGCCTTCTCCTACCCCGACCGACCGCACGCCTCGTTCCCGCGGCTGGACTTCGCGCAGTGCACGCAGCTCACCTTCGAGCAGCCCGACACCGAACGCTTCCGCAACCTGGCCCTGGCCTACGAGGCCCTGCACCGCGGCGGCAACATGCCCTGCATCGTCAACGCCGCCAACGAAGTCTGCGTGGCCGCCTTCCTGCACGACCGCATCTCCTTCCTCGGCATGAGCCGGGTGATAGAGCAGACCATGGAGCGCGTGGCCTTCGTCCGGAAGCCGACGTACGAGGACTACGTGGCAACGGATGCCGAAGCGCGCCGCGTGGCGGAAGAAATCCTGACAAGCACGCCGTAAGTCCGTCCCCGTCCGCCCGCCTGTCCCCGACGGACGCCCCGTGGGGGACAAACGGGAACCTCGTGGGGGACAAACGATGGCCTCGTGGGGGACACACGGGAACGGCATTGATTATCAATGAATTAAAAAAGTGACTAAAAACAGATAACTAAAAAACAAAAAAGTAATAATTAAAGACAAATGGAAACATTCTTGATTCGTGCCCTGCAACTCATCATGAGCCTTTCGCTGCTCGTCATCATACACGAGGGAGGGCACTTCCTCTTCGCCCGCCTCTTCAAGACGCGGGTCGAAAAGTTCTGCCTCTTCTTCGATCCCTGGTTCACGCTGTTCAAGTTCAAGCCAAAGAATAGCGAGACAGAATACGGCATAGGTTGGCTGCCGCTAGGCGGCTACGTCAAGATAGCCGGCATGATAGACGAGTCGATGGACACCGAACAGATGAAACAGCCCATGCAGCCGTGGGAGTTCCGCGCTAAGCCCGCATGGCAACGCCTGCTCATCATGGTGGGAGGTGTGTTATTCAACTTCCTGCTTGCCCTGTTCATCTACTCCATGATCCTCTTCGCGTGGGGCGACACCTACATCCCCGTACAGAAGGCTCCGCTTGGCATGGATTTCAACGAAAGCATGCACCAGGCCGGCTTCCGCGACGGTGACATACTGATTTCGGCCGACGGCGTTCCCTTCGAACGCATGGGCAGTGACCTGCTGACGGCCATCGTTGATGCCCGTCAGGTGACAGTGCTACGCGACGGGCAGGAAGCCTCAGTTTACATCCCCGAAGGTCTGATGGACCGTCTATTGGCCGACAGCACCCGCTTTGCCGACTTCCGCTACCCGTTCGTCATCGACAGCATCGTGGCCGGACGCCCCGCAGCCTTGGCCGGACTTCAGCCGGGCGACAGCATCACGCAGCTGGATGGACGCAACATCGCCTACTTTGACTTCAAGGAAGAGATGCTCAAGCGCAAGGCTGACGGACAGGCCTCGCACGATATCCGCCTGACCTACGTGCGCAGCGGCATCGCCGACACTCTGACGCTGACTACCGACTCGCTCTATGAAATAGGCATCACGGCCGACATGCGCACCGCCCGCCTGCTGCCCATAGTGAAGAAGGAATACACCTTCTTCTCATCCTTTCCTGCTGGCGTCAAGCTGGGCGTAAATACGCTGAAGGGCTACGTGGGCCAGATGAAGTACCTCTTCTCCAAGGAGGGCGCCAAGCAGTTGGGCGGCTTCGGCACCATTGGCAGCATTTTCCCCGCCACATGGGACTGGCACCAATTCTGGTACATGACGGCCTTCCTATCCATCATCCTGGCCTTCATGAACATCCTGCCTATCCCCGCCTTGGACGGCGGCCATGTACTCTTCCTCATCTACGAGATTGTGGCACGCCGCAAGCCCAGTGACAAGTTTATGGAGCGCGCGCAGATGGTGGGTATGTTCCTGCTCTTTGCCCTGCTCATCTGGGCCAACCTGAACGATGTACTGAGGTTCATCTTCTGACAAGATTATATGAGTAAGCTTAACGGTTTCCCCATCGCCGCCATGCTCTTGCTACTTCTGGCAGGATGCATGGGTGGCATGTATCTGACTTCCTGCACCTCTTCTACCGCCCCAACCTATTATATAGACCCCATAGATGGTAATGATACCAGCTCCGGGCGTTCACCTCAGGAAGCCTGGAAAAGCTTGGAGCGAGTGAAGGGGCTGACACTCATGCCCGGCGAACAACTTCTGCTGAAGCGGGGAACAACTCTTAAAGGAGAACTGGAGATCTCCGCCAAGGGAGCCGCCGGACAATCTGTCACTGTGGGATCCTACGGCGACGAGACGCTGCCCAAGCCCTGCATCGTGGGCAACGAAAACTCGCTCTACGCCGTACGCATTTTCAACTCGGAGTACGTGACCGTGCGCGACCTGGAAATCGTGAACACCGGCAAGCAGCCTCTCCCCCTACGCACGGGTCTGAAGATTGAGTGCCGCGACTACGGCGTGGCGCACAACATACGCATCAACGGGCTCACCATCCGCGACGTCAACGGATCGCCCGTCAAAGAGCTGGGCGGCGGAAGCGGCATCTACATCGTCAACGAAGGGTACAAGACGCGTTCGCGCTTCGACAGCCTCATCATCGAAAACTGTCACATCCTGCGCTGCACACGCAACGCCATGATATGGGCCGGCTATTACGACCGCCGCAACTGGTTTCCCAGCAAGCACACCGTGGTCCGCGGTAATCTCATCGAGGAAGTGCCCGGCGACGGCATCGTGCCCATCGGTTGCGACAGTACCCTCATCGAGTACAACGTGATGCGCAACTGTCCCGACGTTCTCCCCATGACCGAGGCCGCCGCAGGATTCTGGCCCTGGAGCTGTGATAACACCACGATCCAGTTCAACCACGTCAGCGGGCACAAGGCACCTTGGGACGCCCAGGCCTACGACTGCGACTACAACTGCACGAACACCGTCATCCAGTACAACTATAGCCACGACAACTACGGTGGACTAGTGCTGGTGTGCGACTCGGGTAAGGAACGCACCTACAGCCTGGGGAATAAAAATAGTACCGTGCGCTACAACGTGAGCATCGGCGACGGCATCCGTCCGAAACCCACCCGTCAGGGCATGTTCTCCCCCAGTATCCACATCGCCGGACGTGTGGAGGATACCCACATCGAATGTAACATTATCCACGCCAACACCAAACCGGCCACCGATATCGACCGCAGTATGATTGTCTCCGACAACTGGGACGGCTATGCCGACGGTACCACCTTCAGCCGTAACATCTTCTATACGGCCGAACCCTCGTGCTTCAACTTCACCCAGTCCACGGACAACGTATTCAGCGGCAACTGGTACCTAGGTACTTATGCCAGTCTTCCGAACGACCCTGAAGCGAAAACCTCCTGCCAGCTCTATGAAGAACAAATCCTCTCTGTCGGACGTGACGGCTATCGCGGACTAGAGAAACTGATGACACAGCGCAACGTTTGCGGTACACCTTTCCTTTTCATCGACAGGGAACGCATCGAAGCGTTCTTCGCCCAACTGGACTGACAGCAACCAATAAAAAAACACGGGTGATACGAGTCTGTACGAACTGGTTATACCAGTGACCGTACCGTCCGTATCGCCCGTTTTTTTTGCTTTTTCAGTCTAAAAACCATACCTTAGCACACCGATAAAACGATAAGGAAACAGAAACCCCGTTCCAAACTAAAAACAAACGATATGAAAAAGACAACTGCTACCCTGGCCGTCGCCCTGCTATGCGGAGCGACGGCCCTGCAAGCCCAGTCGTGGAAGGCCTATGAACGAACGGCCTTGCAGGACGAGGCCTACGCCCGACACGATTGTGTCAACCTGCTGGACAGTACCAGCGTCACGGTGCAGCCCAGCGGACAAGGTTCGTTCGCCGTGTGCCGCATCGTCAAGGTGCAAACACCTGCCGGCGCCCTGCGCCAGCGAGTGCTGAAGTATGACTACGATCCCTTGACGGCTGCCGCCCGCTTCCGCCGCGTGACCGTCCATCATGCCGACGGCACGAAGACCGAGGTGGATGTGGCGCAAACCCTGGACTATGCCGCACCTGCCCGTGCCATCTACTGGGGTGCCCGTCAGATTATGATTGAGCTGGGGCAACTGAAGCCCGGCGACGTCATCGACTACGAAATTGACAAAAAAGGCTTTACCTACGCCCTGTTGGCCGACATGCCGCAAGAGGGCGACGACTCACGTTTCATTCCACCCATGCGAGGCCAGTTCTACGACATCGTACCTTTCTGGAGCGGCGACCCGACGGTGCGCAAAGTCTATCGCGTCAGCCTGCCCGCCGACAAGGACATGCAATTCCAGTTCTACCAGGGCAGCTGCACGCCGTCCCTGCGCTACGAGGACGGGCGCAAGGTCTATACCTTCGCTTCGGACGGCTTGATGCCCTTCCGCCGCGAGCCGAACATGGTGGACTTCTACGATGCTGCACCAAAGCTGATGATGTCCACTACCGCCGACTGGCGCGAGAAGTCGCGTTGGTTCCATGGCGTCAATGAAGACTACGGTAGCTTCACTGCCATCCCCGAGGCCCAGCGCAAGGTGAACGAACTGATACGCGGCAAGAAGACCGACCTGGAGAAGATTGCCGTGCTGACCCACTGGGTGGCCGACAATATCCGTTACGCTGGTATCACCATGGGTAAGGGTGAAGGGTTCACCCTGCACAACCTGAAGATGAACTACACCGACCGTTGTGGCGTGTGCAAAGACATCGCAGGCACACTTATCGCCTTCCTGCGCATGGCAGGCTTCGAAGCCTATCCGGCCATGACGATGGCAGGCAGCCGGGTGGAGACCATCCCTGCCGACCACTTCAACCACTGCGTGGCTGTAGTAAGCTTGAAGGACGGCACGCTGATGCCCCTCGACCCCACATGGGTGCCCTTCTGCCGCGAGCTGTGGAGCAGTGCCGAACAGCAGCAGAACTACCTGCCAGGCACGCCCGAAGGTACCGACCTCTGCCTGACACCCGTCTCCGCTCCCGAGAACCACTACGTCCGCATCCACGCCGACAACCGCCTCACAACTGACGGCACTTTGAAAGGTCGATTCACCATTGAAGCCGAAGGACAGAGCGACAGCAACATCCGCCGCATCTTCACCACCGGATTCCAGAGCGAATGGCAGAACACGATGGAGCGCCAGCTGCTGAACGTCTCGCCCAAGGCACGCCTCCTCAGCGTGGACTACGGCAGCAACCCGAAGGACTATCAGAAGGCACCCATCCGCATCACCTTCCGCTACGAGATACCCGGCTATGCCCTTGCGGGCGACGGCAGCGAGATGGTCTTCAAACCTTTCGTGTTAAACAACCTCTATACGCAAGTGATGTCCTACCTTCGCATAGACACCAGTCTGGAAACACGCCAGTATGGTTTCAAGGACGGTTGCTCCCGTCTGGTGGAACTGGACGAAACACTCCGTCTGCCCTCGGGTTACCAACTGGCAGGAGAACCACGCCATGACAGCCTCAGCGGACAGGCAGCCAACTTCGACGGCTCCATCGCCCAGGAAGGTAACCAGCTGACAGTAAAGACCCGCCTCGCCCTGAAGAAGCGTGTCTATGAGGCAGCCGACTGGGATAGCTTCCGCCAGGCCGTCAACACCGCCAAGAGCTATGGCCAGTACCTCGTTGTAAAGAAATAAACCGATTCGTCGAACACTCAAAACAGAATTGAAGAAGAATGAAAACAATCCATCTATACATAGGTGTACTTGCCCTGCTCCTGTCCATGGCCTTCACCGCACAGGCCGCACCCGAGGCACGTTTCGGCAAGTTGTCGAAGACCTACACCCTGCATGCCGACGGCAGTCAGGAACTCCGCGTACAGAAAGAACTGACCCTCTACACCCACGCCGCCATGAACAGCCTCTACGGCGAAACGTTCATCATCTACGATCCGCAATACCAGCAGCTCGAAATACACGATTCGTACACACGGCAGAAGGACGGTACCATCATCCGTACCCCCGACAACGCCTTTGTCGAAGTGTTACCCTCAGCAGCCGCCAATGCACCGGCCTACAACAACCTGAAAGAGATGGTCGTAGTACATACCGGCCTGGAACTGGGTGCCACCATCTATTTAGACTACTCCATCAAGAGTCAAGCAGGTTATTTACCCGAACTGGACATCTGTTGTCCTATAAAAGAACTGTCACCCATCGATGAGTTCACCTTCCGCATCGAAGTACCTGAAGGAAAGACGCTGCACTACGAACTGTTGAATGCTTCCGCCCGTCCGACCGAGGCGAACAAGGACGGCATGAAATCTGTCACCTGGAAGTTGAAGAACGTGGAACCGCGCCCCTATTCCTATCCCTCGTTGCGCAGCAGTCTGGGTCTGGTGCAGCAAGCAGCCTCTGGCATGATGCCCGTCCTTGTGGCCTCCACCTGGACAAATTATGCCGATGCATTGAAGGCCTTCACACGCCAATTTGTATCAGGTGACCGCACGGTTGTAGAAAGCAAACTGACCGAACTGAAGCAAGCAGCCCAAAAGGACAGCACAGATCTGCGTACTGCCATCGCCACCTACATGGACAGACTGTATCGTTCCAACCAGTGCAAGGTTTCGCTCGGGGAAGCGGGCTACCGTCTGCGTCCGGCTTCGGAAGTCATCCGTAGCGCTTACGGCACACAGACCGAGCTGGTCAATCTGGATGTTACACTACAAAAGGCAGCCGGTCTGAAGGCCGAAGTAGCCGTCTGTGCTCTCCGCCCTTCGGTGGCAGATAACTGTGGATTGGGAAGTATCGTATCGGTTGTGACAAAATCGGATGCTACCCCGAAAGGCGTAGCGTTACAAGGTGCGGAAGAAGCCCGGCTACAAGGCTACATGGCAGTGACCGATCTCCAGGCACAACCTTTGGAATTGCCCTTCCGCAGCATTCAAGGCACCCAGCAGGACGTGCTGGAAGTGAAAGCCGACAACTCGCAGTCCCTGCCCAACGGATGGCAGGTTGTCAGCTTGAAGCCAATATCGGCTGCTCTTCCGCTCTATGCCTATGCAGCCAATACCACTATCCGCGAGAACATCCTGCTACCGCAGACAGTGGACGTAACTTGCGAAACGCTGGTGAAGCTGCCCGAAGGCACTGCCTGGAACCCGAAAGCCGACAAGGTGCTGGCCAACAAGTGCGGCAAGGTGTCGTTCACCTACCGTTCTGGTGCGGACGGCGTAACCGTCACCCGCAGCCTCAGCATCACGCAACAGTTGCTCACGCCCCAAACCTATCGCGACTTCTACACTCTGATGGCCGAATGGCGCGCCACCAACAACCACACACTGCTGCTGAAGCCAGTGAAGTAAGACGAAAATACAAAACGAGGGCGCATCCAGTCGGACGCGCCCTCGCTGTTATCATATATACAGGTAGATTATACCAGGTGAGAAATCCATTCCTCACGCTCGCCCGGCAGCAGGTCGATGACAGGAATCTCAATCATCGTGTAGCATCCCGGTTGCTGACGCATTGCCGCACGTGCCACGCATACCAGCACCTGAGCCGTCAGAGCCGGATTGTTGATGCGCATGTTGAACTCGAACAGTTGGTTCTGCGTCTTACCCGAAACGCCCTTGCGGGTCAGGTTCACACCGTGGCCCATATCAAGCAACGCGTCCACGCTGGGCACAAGCTTCACGTGTGTTTCGTCGTTCACGAAGTAAGGATCGGCCTTGATGGCAGCAGCCACCTTGTCGAAGTCATAGCCTTCGTTCAGTTCGATGTACACCATGCGGCGATGGATGCCTGTACCGGTGGGAATCGTCATGGACAAAGCAGCCTTCACACCCTCGACAGCCTTGACGGCAACAGTGTGGCCCATGCTCATGCCCGGACCGAAGTTGGTATAAGTAATACCTTTCGGAGCGATGGCCTCCAACAGTGTACGTACCACGGAGTCGCTTCCCGGATCCCAGCCGGCTGAGATAATGGACACCGTATTGTGAGCCTTGGCCTCAGCATCAAGTGTACGACGCAGGTCGGCAATACCCGTGTGGATATCGAAACTATCTACCGTGTGGATACCCAGTGCCAGAATTTCCTTGGCATACTTCTCCACGCTGCGGGTGGGTGTACAGAGGATGGCCACATCCACGCCTTCCAATTCCTTGATATCTTTCACAACGGGATAGTCGTTCAGTTCAGCCGGACGGTTCTCGGCACCCGCACGGCGTACGACACCGGCAATTTCAAAATCAGGCGCAGCCTGCAAAGCCTGGAGCACATAGTGCCCGATATTGCCATAACCAACGATGGCAGCTCTTACTTTTTTCATACTTTTATCGAATTTAATTATCAGTTTTCTGTTTTGCGGATACAAAAGTAGTCATTTTTCTTTAAAGTCAAATAGAAAGCTGTCCATTCCTCCATTTCCTTTTTTCTTTATTAAGACTATTTTATAGCCAAAGGATATTTCGTACATTTGCACCGGGCATATAACAAGCCTAGTAAGACATTTGTTCGGACAGGCTGCCAAACGCCTTCCTAACACAACAACGAAACTTTTTGATATGATAGAATACCTTCGGGGCGAACTGGCCGAACTCAGTCCGGCAGCCGCCGTCATCGACTGTAATGGTGTGGGCTACCTGGCCAGCATCTCGCTCAACACTTATTCAGCCATTCAAGGCAAGAAATCCTGCAAGCTCTATGTTTACGAGGCTATCCGCGAAGACGCCTACCAGCTCTATGGTTTTGCCGACAAGCAGGAACGCGAACTGTTCCTGCTGCTCATCTCCGTGTCGGGCATCGGCGGAAACACGGCCCGCATGATACTCTCGGCCCTGTCGCCTTCCGAACTCATCAACATCATCAGCACGGAGAACGCCAACCTGCTGAAGACCGTGAAAGGCATCGGTCTGAAGACAGCCCAGCGCATCATTGTTGACCTGAAAGACAAAATCAAAACAGGTGCTGTAGCAGCCGCCATGGGAAACGAACCGGGCCTGCCGCTCGCTGCCACCGCCAGCAACGAGGTAATGGAAGAAGCCGTGGCCGCCCTCACCATGCTGGGTTTCGCACAGGCCGCCTCACAGAAAGTGGTACTGGCTATCCTGAAGGAAACACCCGATGTTCCGGTGGAGCAAGTCATCAAACTGGCTTTGAAAAGACTTTAAAACCCATCCTTATCCATGAAAACGCTCCCTATCTATATGAAACGCTGGCTGGAAACCAACGGCCGTACACGGACGTTGCCCGGTGACACTTGGTATCTGAACTTCGCCAACGAAGCGTTGCCTCTCCTCGCAGCCTCCTCCCTGTTTGCCGACAAAACAGCCGACAAGATAACCCGAACGGCTCTGAACACGGCCCTCTACTTTCAGGACGCCATTGCCCAAACGGGAGGCTGGCAAGCCTTCACCACCCGTCACCGCATGTTGTACGGACAGCCGCTGCCGTTCTATGCCTGCAACGACTACATTGACGACGAAATCAACCGGGACGATGTCTGTTTCCTGCTATGGAAGAGCCTGTCCGACGTTCACCCTTCCTTCCACTTCCAGAACCCACACGAAGAAGCCCTGCTCATACTGGCTGGACAGCTCTACGACCGTATGGACACCCTCTTTGAGGAAGCGCCCATCAACGATGTTCCCTCACCGGAGGCATGGGTCATGAACCTGGAACTGCTGGAAACACCTTCTGTTCCCCTACCAGAAGTCACCCCCGGCTCCCGTCTGACAAAGGACGCGGAACGCTGCCTGCAATACAGCCAAGGATATCCTCTGCTCTACTTTGCCACTTACAACGAACTGCGCGCCTTCCTCACCGGAACACTGCAGTGGGAAGACCATCCCGACGGCATACTGGCCGACCTGAAGGACGAAAAAAACTTCGTGATTTATGCCAACGCCAAAGGGATGCTTCTGGCTCCCGGCGTGGCCGCCTGTTTCCGCGACTCCCGCAATCCGGCCTACGATGCCCGGACAGCTGCTGCCGAAGGCTACGAATTGTTCTGCCTGCCAGGCCGTTGTCCCTTCGACCTGCTGAAATACGGCATGCACTACGACCTCCTGCCTGATACCGCCCTCCCCTTTACCGGAGGGCGGGAAGTGTTGCAGCAGAATTGGAACTTCATTACCCGCTATTTTCTGGGGGAATATTACGAAGGAGACTAGTCACATCAGGATTCACTACAGATTACCCGAATTCACACAGAAATATAGTATTACCACACATGAAAAACATTTCTTCTGCCGCTTTTAGCGACACCAAGCCCCATTATGAACTGCTCGACGGCCTGCGCGGAGTAGCCGCCCTGCTGGTCGTGTTCTACCACATCTTCGAAGGTCTGTCCTTTGCCGCCGGAGGCACCCTTATCACCGTCATCAACCACGGCTACCTGGCCGTCGATTTTTTCTTCATCCTGTCCGGCTTTGTCATCGGCTATGCCTACGACGACCGCCTGGGCAAAAGCATGAGCCTGGGTAATTTCTTCAAGCGGCGACTGATACGCCTCCACCCGATGATTGTGATGGGAGCTGTGCTGGGTGTGGTATTCTATCTGTTGCAAGGCTCGGTACAATGGGACGGCACCCATATCAGTCTTTCACTGGTGATGCTTGCCCTGCTCTGCGCCATGTTCTTCATCCCCGCCGCCCCGGGAGCTTGCTATGACATACGCGGCAACGGCGAAATGTTTCCGCTGAACGGTCCGAGCTGGTCGCTCTTCTTCGAATATATCGGTAACATCCTCTATGCACTCTTCATCCACCGCCTGAGCAACAAAATGCTGGCCTTGCTGACCGTCCTGTCGGGACTGGGGCTGGCGTGGTTTGCCCTGTTCGACGTAGTGGGATACGGCATGATCGGTGTAGGCTGGACACTGGATGGCGCCAACTTCCTGGGCGGACTGCTGCGCATGCTCTTCCCCTTCACACTGGGTATGCTGCTTTCGCGCCACTTCAAGCCCGTCAAAATCAAGAGGTCCTTCTGGATTTGTACAGCCGTATTGCTCGTACTGTTCTGCGTTCCTTATATAGAAGGTAAAGAGGGCATCTGCCTGAACGGTCTGTACGAAGTGTTCTGCATCTTCCTCGTGTTCCCGCTGCTGGTGTGGCTGGCCGCTTCCGGAAAGACTACAGACAAACATTCCACCCGGATATGCCGGTTTGCAGGCGACATCTCCTATCCACTCTATGCCGCCCACTACCCCGTGATGTACCTGTTCTACTCCTGGCTGATCGAGCACGAATACTATACGTTCGGCGAAGTGTGGCCCACGGCTCTCACCGTCTATGCAGGCAGCATCCTGCTGGCCTGGCTCTGCCTGAAACTTTATGATGAGCCTGTGCGCCGGTGGTTAAGCAAAAAGTGAGCTTCCACCAACCACTCATCTACCTACTTGCCTGATTATGTTCATTTTAGGTAGATATGTGGCAGGCTATTGGTAAACATTACGCGGACAATTAAATAAATAGGCTGCCTTTAAAGGCAGCCTATTTATTTAACAATATACAGAAAGTTTATACAAGCACTTATCACGCATCTACCTAAAACACTAAAAATCAACAGAGTAAGTAGATGGGACATAAATACAAGACTTCGATACCCACAAACCACTCTGACGCAGTACTTCCTCAGAGTGTCATGCAGTGCTTCCTCAGAGTGTAAGGAAGCACTGCATGAGAGGGTAACGAAGCACTGCATCAGCAGCTCATGCAGCACTGCATGACATTCCCAAGCAACTGCCTGTCAAAGCTCGATGATTTCTTCGGGAGCGGTAGTCAGCTTCTCCAAACCTTCGGCCGTCACTACCCAGGAATTCTCGATACCCAGCGGGCCGACTCCCGGCAATACGATTTTCGGCTCAAGGGCAAAGACCATACCCGGTTCCAGTTCCTGACGGATGCGGGGAGCGATAACAGGCGCCTCATTGATTTCCAGCCCGATACCGTGGCCGATGAACTTCGCCTTCTGCCCTACTCCCATGAAATAGTCGGCAAAACCGGCCTTCGTTACCATCTCAATGGCCTTGTTGTACAAATCCTCGCAGATAACTCCCGGCTTGGCCATGGATGATACGGCTTCCTGTATCTCCAGACAGGTCTGATGGGCAGCATAGGCCTGTTCGCCCAATTTACCGATGGAATATACACGGCTCATGTCACACATATAGCCATAGAAGTTGCCTCCCATATCCACCATCAGACTCTGCCCCGGCTGCAAAAGCGTATCATTGGCACCGCCCGGCAGAGAGGGGTCCAGCCCTTCACCGCCCAAAGCAAAATCGTAGGGCGAAGGAGTGGCCGCATTGTCACCGGCCAGCAGGCTGCCCATGAATATCTCCATGCTCTGTCCGAACACACGGAAGATGCCCAAGCAACCTTCCAGACGCATCAGGCGCTCAATCTCAACGGAAAGCTGCAGGTCGGTCATACCGGGCTTGTAAACCGTTGGAATCTGACCGTAAGCCTTGGTATGGGCAGCACCCGAACGACGGAAAAATTCAATCTCCATCTCGGTCTTTGTGGTGCGCGCCTGGCGTATCAGCGAAGAGCCGCAAGACACCACTTCCGCTTCGGGAAAACAGGCAGCCAGCCGGTTGTATTCCCTGAAAGACAGTTCGTCACCTTCGAGCATCAGTTTTTTGGGCAAAGGCAACCCACATGCCTGAATCAGTTCCGGCAATTGCTCGGGCTTACGAATTGGCATAACGTGCTCACCCTCAATAGTATTGGGACGCTTCACGAACAAACGGGCAAAATCGTTCAACGGCAGATACAGATATCCGCTAACCACACGTCCGTAAGTATAAATCAAGTTCACATTACACGCGATAAGGGCAGCATCAATCCCTTGCTGAGCCATCAATACGCGTATTTTATCACGTCTTTGTTTCAATTCTGGAAATAACATGCTTTTAGTTGTTTATGGTTTCTGCCTGCAAAGGTAATAATTTTGAGGAATAAGTATTATCCATCAGAAAGTAAGTTAACCTTTAATACAGACAGATAATCCGAAAATACCTACGGATAGGTACATTTCAGTCTCTGACTAAAAACATTCTGCCCCGCACCTTCACAGGCACGGGGCAGCATAAACCACAAATACAAATACAACTAAACAAAGTTTCTCTCTTAAATTATACCTTGTCCCATCATGGCATGGGCAACTTTCATGAAGCCGGCAATGTTGGCTCCCTTCACGTAGTTGATGTAGCCATCGGGTTCTGTTCCATATTTCACGCACTGTTCGTGGATGCCGTGCATGATGGCATGCAATTTCTCGTCCACTTCGGCAGCACTCCAGCTGAGGTGCATGGCATTCTGCGACATCTCCAGTCCGCTGGTAGCCACACCGCCTGCATTGACAGCCTTGCCCGGCGCATACATTATCTTGTGCTCGATGAAGAGGTCGATAGCCTCCGGCGTACATCCCATATTCGAGATTTCGCCCACACACAGCACGTTGTTGGCAATCAGCTGACGGGCATCGTCGCCGTTCAGCTCATTCTGGGTAGCACACGGCAGCGCGATGTCCACCTTCACTTCCCACGGACGTTTGCCGGCCACGAACGTAGCTCCCGGGAACTCTTCGGCATACGGAGCTACGATATCGTTGCCCGATGCACGCAGTTCCAGCATATAATCGATCTTTTCGCCACTGATGCCGTCCGGATCATAAATATAACCGTCCGGACCGGAGATGGTCACCACCTTGGCACCCAGTTCGGTAGCCTTGATAGCGGCACCCCATGCCACATTTCCGAAACCGGAGATGGCCACTGTCTTGCCCTTGATATCTATCCCCTTGGTCTGCAGCATCTGGTTCACGAAATACAGACCGCCGAAACCGGTAGCCTCGGGGCGTATCAGCGAACCGCCGAACTCTAATCCCTTACCGGTAAAGGTACCCGTAAACTCACGGGTCAGCTTCTTGTACATACCGAACATGTAGCCCACTTCGCGGCCGCCTACACCGATGTCACCGGCAGGCACGTCCATATCGGGACCTACATGACGCCACAATTCCAACATAAAGGCCTGGCAGAAACGCATGATTTCAGCGTCGCTCTTGCCGCGCGGAGAGAAGTCCGAGCCACCCTTACCGCCGCCCATAGGCAACGTAGTCAGGGCATTCTTGAACGTTTGCTCAAATCCCAGGAACTTCAGGATAGACAGATTGACCGAAGCATGGAAACGGATACCCCCTTTGTACGGGCCGATGGCATTGTTGAACTGCACGCGATAGCCCAAGTTGGTCTGCACTTCCCCTTTATCGTCCACCCAAGTGACACGGAACGTGAAGATGCGGTCGGGTTCCACCAGACGCTCGATAATCTTTGCCTTCTCGAATTCAGGATGCTGATTGTAGATATCTTCGATAGAAAGAAGCACTTCCTTTACGGCTTGAAGATATTCAGATTCGCCGGGATGTTTTGCCTCCAGAGAGGCCATGATACGTTCAATATTCATAATATTACGTTTTAAAAAGGTTCTATCAATGGTCCATTTGCTGCCAGCCAATCAAAATGTCAACCAACAACACTGCAAATATAGGCATTCTTTTCAAATATCCTAAATTTTAAGGCGAAAAATACGCAAATAATAATAAAATGTCATTTTCAGGAGAAAATCAGAAGAAGATTCTGAAAAGAAAATCAAAACCACGCATTAAAATTCCGAAATTATTCATACTTTTGCATTTATGACGTTATTAATCCAATTTACATTTAACCAATTAATTAAGACATGAAGACCAAACTTAGCTATCTTTTGACTGTTTTCTTTTGCCTCATATTGGCAAGTTGCAGTACTGATGAACCTGCATTCACCCTGTCGCAGGATACTTTCAACGACATTCCTCCTGAAGGGAAGACCCTGTCACTCCAGATTCAGACTTCCAGTGAATGGACAGCCACCAGCCTCAATAAAGACTGGTGCAGCGTAACGCCGGCTACAGGAACCGGCAACGGTACTATTTCAATCGAAGTATCAGGCAATATTTCCAAGGACCGTACCGGAACAATCGTCATTTATTGCAACGGTATCCAAACCAATATCAACATCAACCAAAAAGCATTGCCCGAAGGCGAGGAACTGTGCTATCAGATTCCTGTCATCTTCCACGTATTATATAAGGATAAAAACGACCGGCACCAGTACATCAGTGCCGACCGAATCAAGACAGTCTTGGCCAACGTAAACCAATACTATAAAGGCAAGACTATCGCTACCGGCGGTGATGCCGGCCAGAACATCAATCTGGAATTCTACCTGCCCGAAACAGACCAATCAGGCAATCAGCTCGAAACACCAGGTATTGAATATATTGCCTGGGATGAAATGCCTATCGACTGCGAGTCTTTCATGGGAAGTGATAATTCCAAGATTCTAAACATGCTATGGGACATGAACAAGTATATCAACATCATGTTATACAACTTTGCAGAAGTAGATGGCGGCACTATATTGGGCATCTCCCACCTGCCTTTATCTACCAAGGGACGAAACTACCTGGAAGGACTACAGGCAGTCGATTATACCCACATGGAAAATTCCAATCTGGGATATCCGCAGTGCGTATCCATCAACACCCTTTATTTCGACCAAGACACCCCGAGCAATTCCTACAATTCGGCTGATGCCAACGTTACTTTGGCACATGAGTTGGGTCATTACCTGGGACTGCACCATGCCTTCAATGAAAGCGAGGAAGACCCCAATGCCGATTCCGATTACTGCATGGACACGCCTCCTTACAACCGTTCCCTCTACGAACAGAGTGTCATGATCCCAGCCTACCAGGCTTGGAAAGCAAGCAATTTCGACATGGCCGCTCTGCAACCCGGCTTCCTGCGCACCAACAGCCTTAATCCGGAACAAACCTTTACGTCCTACAACCTGATGGATTATGAGATCAGCTATTCCGACCGCTTCACGCTTAATCAAAAAGAGCGCATGCGTCATGTACTGGAATACAGCCCGCTGATTCCCGGTCCCAAACGGACGGCAAGTACCCGCAGTGTAGCCCCGCAAGGCGTACTGGACATACCTATTATATATAAGATATGCTACATGCATTGATACGGACACACATACAAACGGGAGGATGTAACCACGGCTACATCCTCTTTTTTTTAACCACACTTGCATATCCCAAGAAAAAGCCCGACTTTTGCCTTACTAATTTTGGAAAAACATGCTCAGCAAACTGAAACTTAACCTGCTTTACCTGAAAGATACGCAATTCGCCAACCTGATGACCCGCCGTATCTTCAACGTACTCCTGATAGCCAATCCCTACGATGCCTTCATGCTGGAAGACGACGGGCGCATCGACGAGAAGATATTCAACGAATACACCTCGCTCTCCCTGCGCTACCCGCCCCGCTTCACCCAGGTAAGCACCTGCAACGAGGCCCTGGCCCAGCTGAAGCACATGACCTACGACCTCATCATCTGCATGCCCGGCACGGGCGACAACGAGGGCTTCGACGTGGCCCGCACCATCAAGGCCGCCTGGCCCAGCATCCCGATGGTCATCCTGACCCCCTTCAGCCACGGCATTACCAAGCGCATCGCCAACGAAGACCTCAGTGCCTTCGAATTCGTGTTCTGCTGGCTGGGAAACACAGACCTGCTGGTGTCCATCATCAAGCTGATCGAGGACAAGATGAACCTGGAGCACGATGTCAAGGAAGTGGGCGTACAGGCCATCCTGCTCGTGGAAGACAGCATCCGCTTCTACTCCTCCCTGCTGCCCAATCTCTACAAATTCGTGCTGAAGCAGAGCCAGGAGTTCAGTACCGAAGCGCTGAACGCCCACCAGCGCACGCTGCGCATGCGCGGACGTCCTAAAATTGTGCTGGCCCGAAATTACGAAGAAGCCATTTCCATCTATACTAAATATAAGAACAACATACTCGGCGTGGTGACCGACGTCCGCTTCCCGCGTACAGACCGCGGCGAGAAGGACGGCATGGCCGGCATACGCCTTTGCGCCGCCATACGCGAACAGGATCCGTTCGTGCCGCTCATCATCCAGTCGTCCGAAACGGAAAACATGACCTACGCCGCCAAGTACGGCGCCGCCTTCATCGACAAGAACTCCAAGAAGATGGATGTCGATCTGCGCCGCATCGTCTCGGACAACTTCGGTTTCGGCGACTTCATCTTCCGTAACCCCGAGACGATGGAGGAGATAGCCCGCGTGAAGAACCTCAAGGAACTGCAGAACATCCTGTTTGCCGTCCCCTCCGAGTCGTTCCTCTACCACATCAGCCGCAACCACATCAGCCGCTGGCTCTACTCGCGCGCCATGTTCCCCATCGCCGAGTTCCTGAAGCCCATCACCTGGAACACCCTTCAGGACGTGGATGCCCACCGCCAGATCATCTTCGAGGCCATCGTCAAGTACCGCAAGATGAAGAACCAGGGCGTGGTGGCCGTCTTCAAGCGCGACCGCTTCGACCGCTACTCCAACTTTGCCCGCATCGGCGAAGGCTCGTTGGGAGGTAAAGGCCGCGGCCTGGCTTTCATCGACAACCTGGTGAAACGCCATCCCGAGTTCGAGGACTTCGACAACGCCCGCGTGGCCATCCCCAAGACCGTCGTGCTCTGCACCGACGTGTTCGACGAGTTCATGGACACGAACAACCTCTATCAGGTAGCCCTCTCCGACGTGGACGACGAGACCATCCTGCGCTACTTCCTCAAGGCCAAACTGCCCGACCGCCTGGTGGAAGACTTCTTCACCTTCTTCGATGTGGTGAAGTCGCCCATCGCCATCCGCTCGTCGTCGTTGCTCGAAGACTCCCACTACCAGCCCTTCGCCGGCATCTACAACACGTACATGATTCCCTACCTGGACGACAAGTACGAGATGCTCCGCATGCTGAGCGACGCCATCAAGGGCGTCTATGCCTCGGTCTATTTCCGTGACTCCAAGGCTTACATGCAGGCCACGAGCAACGTCATCGACCAGGAAAAGATGGCTGTTATCCTTCAGGAAGTGGTGGGCAACCAGTACGGTCCCCGCTACTATCCCAGCATGTCGGGTGTGGCCCGCTCGCTCAACTACTACCCCCTGGGCGACGAGAAGGCCGAAGAGGGTATCGTCAACCTGGCCCTCGGCCTGGGCAAGTACATCGTGGACGGCGGCCTGACACTCCGCTTCTCGCCCTACCACCCCCACAAGGTGTTGCAGACCAGCGAGATGGAGATAGCCCTCCGCGAAACGCAGACCCGCTTCTACGCCCTCGACCTGCGCAACAGCGGCCACGACTTCTCCATCGACGACGGCTTCAACCTGCTGAAGCTCCACGTCAAGGAAGCCGAGAAGGACGGGGCGCTCAACTACATCGCCTCCACCTACGACCCCTATGACCAGATCATCCGCGACGGCCTGTATCCCGGCGGGCGCAAGGTCATCACCTTTGCCAACATCCTGCAACACGACGTCTTCCCCCTGCCTCGCCTCCTGCAGCTGGCCTTGAAGTACGGCCAGGAAGAAATGCGCCGCCCCGTGGAGATCGAGTTTGCCGTCACCCTGAGCGGCGAGAAGGACAAGACGGGCACCTTCTACCTGCTGCAGATACGCCCCATCGTGGACAACAACGCCAACCTCGACGAAGACCTCACCGCCATCCCCGACGACCGCCTGCTGCTACGCTCCAACAATTCGCTGGGCCATGGCATCATGAACGACCTCTACGACATCGTTTACGTGAAGACCGACCACTACAGCGCCTCGAACAACCAGAAGATTGCCTGGGAAATCGAGAAGCTCAATCAGCAGTTCCTGGACGAAGGCCGCAACTACGTGCTGGTAGGCCCCGGCCGCTGGGGCAGTAGCGACACGTGGCTGGGCATCCCCGTGAAGTGGCCCCACATCAGTGCGGCCCGCATCATCGTGGAAGCCGGTCTGACCAACTACCGTGTGGACCCCAGTCAGGGCACCCACTTCTTCCAGAACCTGACGTCGTTCGGCGTGGGCTATTTCACCATCAACGCCTACATGAACGACGGCGTTTACAACCAGGACTTCCTCAATACCCAGCCCGCGCTGCACGAGACGGAATTCCTGCGTCACGTCCGATTCGAGCGTCCTATGACGGTCAAGATGGACGGCAAGAAGAAGCAGGGCGTCGTGCTGATACCGGAATGAAACATTTCTTCCCGTCGTTCCCTCCGGCAGGAAACAGCCGTTTCCCGTACATGGAAACGACTGTTCCCCCTAGGAAGAAACGAGCGTTTCCCTTGAAGGGAACGGGCGTTACCCTTTAAAGGTAACAGCCGTTCCCTTCAATGGTTACAGCCCTGCCCCGCTACACTCCGCCTGCAGCACGATAGCACAAACTATCCGTTTATGCCCCACGCTTCCACCCCATATCTTAAAAAAAGACAGCCTAAAAGAGCTTTTCTGTCCCATTCTCCCTAAAAATCTTAAAAAAAGAACCTTTCTTCCTAAAAAAAGGACTTGCTGCATTTCAGGAAAAGCAGTTACTTTGCACTCGAAAAATTGCGAGGTTTTGGGAACGAATGCTATTCTACTTCAAATCCCTATCTCCTTGATGTTCAATCATACATAAAACAAAGTTAGTATATCAAAAACATGAATGCAATGAAGAAATTATTGGGAGGTCTCCTGTCATGCATCTTCGGAGGATGGCTGCTGACGGCCTGCACCTCGGATGACGCCCTCCAGCAAATCCCCGAAGGAAAAGGATATGTGAAACTGACACTGGACACGAATACCGAGTTCCAGACCAAAGCGGTGAATGAAGAAGAATATAAAGACCTCAACAACTACACAGTGCAAATTTTAAAAGAAGGGAAAGTAGTAGAGGGAATGGAATGGAAATACCCTGAAATGCCAACCGAACAAATAGAGCTTACAAACGGAGCATACGAACTAAAGGCATTTTATGGAAAAGATGAAGCTGCGTCAAAACAATCCATGTATGTTGAAGGGAAACAAACTTTCAATATAAACGACGATAAAGTAACAGCTTCTGTTACTTGTAAACCGGTTTGTGGAAAAGTAACCGTGAAATTCGATAGCAAGATGGCCGATTATTTCAACGACTACTCCATTACCTTTCAAACAAAGGCACTTGGAGATATGAATATTTCGTGGGCCAAGAATGATACAGATCCCATTTATATGAAAGTAGAGAATCAGGAAAAAATCTCTGCTGTATATAACTTGGTAGATAAACAAGGGAAACAAGCCAATATTGGCAACAAATCTTATGACTTGAGTCCATTGAAACATTTAATTATAAATGTTGTACCGATTATAAGCCATGGGCAGATAGGAATTTCCATTGAAATAGACGAATCAACAAATGACCATGAAGTAGACATTACAATCCCTTCAGATTGGATATAATCAATAAAATCGACCTAAAGAGTATCAAAATATGAAAATTCAACATATAATAGCATTCTTCCTGCTGATAGCAGCTAGTTTGGCTTCATGTGAAATGAGAGATGAAATCTTTGACAAAAATAAGATTTCAGGTGATACAGGCTATCTAAATTTAGCGGTATCAGTCCAAGATAAAGCGACTAGAGCAGCAACTGATGAAGGAACAAATAACAATTCACCGGTTAGTGCAGACAACTTCGAAGTAGAAATAAGCAATAGTGAAGGTACTTACGAAGAGAAATTCGATTCTTACGCAGAATTGCAAGCTGCTGGAAAAGTCGAACTACCGGTAGGAAAATATACCATCAAAGCACATACTTCCGGAACTATTGCCCCCCAAATGGATTATCCTTTTTACAACGGAGAAGAGACTTTGGAAATTACCAAAGATACAGAGAAAACAACGACTGTTATTTGCACTATGCAAAACACGAAAATTCAATTAATTTATGGTACAACATTCGCCACAATTTTTAAAGAATGGGATATTACCATCTCAGATGGATCAAGCAATATACTAACCTATGATGAGAACGAACTGAACCCTACGGCCAAATATTGGCTGATTGCAGATAATGTTTCTGAAATCAAAGTACATATTGTAGCATACCTGCAAGATGGGACCAAAATTACCGAGGACCGTACCATCACCAAACCCGAAGATGCAGACAGCAATTTCTGGGCAGGTAGCGATGCTTTGACCATTACGATGGAGCCAGGCGAACCAAGTACACCGGACGATCCGAATGGAGTTACCATTAATGTTAAAGTAGAAATATCTTTCACAGATGATGAAGTTACTGAAGAAATTCCGGTAGAAGGAGAAGGCGGCGATGAAGGAGAAGGTGGAGATACGACTGATCCGGATGGAGAAGAAGAGCCCGTCATTCCAGCGGCTCCAACTATCACAAGCCAATATCTAACTTCTGGCATCAGTTATACTATTACTGCCAACCCAGATGCTGATGATTCAGATCCTACATCAGCCTATATTATGTCGGGTAACCCAGAAAAAGCAGATGTTGCTATCAATGCAGAAGCAGGATTTAAGGAGATTTCTGTAAAAATCACCACAAGCAACTCTGGCTTTGGAGCTGCAATTAGCGCCATAGGCTTAAATCAATCCGTCAATATTCTTGATGAGAACCTAAATGCAATGCTAGTGCAAGTACTTAACCCACCATCTGTCGGTGAAACAGAATATACACTAAACATAGCCTCTTTCTTTGGTATGATGAACATGTATGGACCAGGAACACATACTTTTGACATCAGTGTTTTAGATGCCAACGATGAAAAGGCATCAGCTTCATTAACTGTAACTATCACACTAAATGAATAAACAAAGATAGAAGATGAAAACTATATACAACTTATTATTACTATTTGGGATAATATCCATAATTTCCTGTCAGTCAAACGAAGATATATTTAACAATATGGGGTATTTACGTTTGTCTGTAGGAGCAAATAGTTCTTCCAATACCAAAACTGTTCCTAAAGACTATGAGCCAAGGCAAATAGCAGTTCAGATAATTAATGCTCAAGGTGAGGTAGTAGAGGAAACTGATGATAGTGGAACATGGATAGATAAACCAATCGCTCTAGAAACAGGAACCTATACTATCAAAGCTTCCTCAAACGGTTTTGATGGCCAAGATTCAGGTTTTGATATACCTTATTATGTAGGATCAAAGGAAATTACGATTCAAGCTAATAAGGAATTACAGGAGACCATAACCTGTACGTTGGCCAATGTCAAAGTTTCCGTAGAATTCGACCCTACATTCTTAGAGAAATTTAAAGGAAGAAAAATCAATGTCCAAGTAGGCGATCAAACCAACACCAATAGATTTGCGCCATTGAACTTCACCACAACGGAAACTCGTTCAGCTTATTTTCCTGTGGGCAACCTATATGCAACCATTACAATTAATAATCTGGAAAAGCCATTGGAACCTTACACATTAACACAGGATTTTACGAATGTGCAAGCCAAGGATCATTATATTTTAAACTATAAAGTGCAGGAAACTGGAAGTACTAATATTACAGTCAATGTAGATCCAACAACACACGAGTACAGTTATACCTTCACAGTTGCTACCGAAGCCACGAATAAAGCCGAGTTGACTACAGGTGCTTGGGGAAATGTCGCTTATTTAAAAGCTGAAAATGTAACAACAAGTTCAGGCGTAAATACTGAAGGGATAACGTTCCAGTATCGCATCAAGACAAATGAACAAACTAAATCTAACGAAGCAGATTGGATTGACATCGAAACAACAGTTGATGAAAATACATATACCGCTATATTGACGGGATTAAGTGCATCTACTTCTTACGAATACCGTTTGGCTACTGCCGAAGGAGAAACAATCGGAAATATAAGTGAATTTACAACTTCAGAAGCTGATAGTAGAGAAACGCTATATAATGGGAACTTTGACCAATGGAATCAAGTTGATAAAACATGGTATCCCAATGAAGCAGGAAAAAGCTTTTGGGATTCAAGTAATCCTGGAACAACACAAGGTGCTGCATCAATTGTAAACAAAAACCCGACAACAGGAGTTAGTTCTCCTGTTCATACAGAAGGAGGACAAGCAGCATGCCTGAAATCAGAATTTATAAGTGTAAATATAGTGTTTACCAAAATTGAAAAGTTTGCAGCGGCCAGTCTCTATACTGGTGCTTTTGGTGGGCTTGAAGGAACTAATGGTGCAAGAATAAATTTCGGCCAGCCTTTCACATCTAGACCAATCGCATTAAAAGGGTATTTCCAATATGCTCCAGTCTCTATAGATCACGTAGGAGATGGGCAACCTGCCAATACTGTAAGCAAAGGAGACATGGATATGTGTTCCATATTTATAATATTATCCAAAGGAACATATGAGGTTAACAATACGGATACAAGCACTCTTTTGACTGAAGAGAAAGTTAAAAACACAGATCAGTTTATTGCATATGGTGAGTTACCGGCAAGTGAATGTGTAAGTACAAATGGTCAGTGGAAAGAGTTTAATATACCTTTGAAATACAAGGAAGAAGCGTTCGGTGAAAAGCCTACCCATTTGATTATCGTATGTACTTCTAGCAAGTATGGCGATTATTTCACTGGAGGTGCGGGTAGCACGATGTACCTCGATGACTTTGAATTGATTTACGACGGCGAGCCAATAATTTGGAAATAACGGATTAATATCCCTATCTTTGTAAACTCACCTCAAGGGGTTAGAAACCACCTCCATAACAGGAAATGGCTTCTAACCCCTTCGGTGGGAAATATCAGACTAAAAATATAGAAGTAAGTAATTCTTTATAGAAGAATAAATGAAGAAAAAAACAATTCTACTCATGTTGTTGGCGGTCGTGACGACCGCCAACGCATGGGCCCAGCGAGGAAAGCGGGCCATCGAACGAATAGACCGTGACGTGCAGACACGCGTATTCATTCCCAAAGGTACGTGGATGGTGGGAGGAACCGTCTCCTATTCCGAGCACGAACAGGACAACCTGAACTTCCTTGTCATCAAGGACGTCGAAGGAAACGGGTACGACTTCAGTGTCAGCCCCTACATCGGCTACTTCTTCCGTAACAACATGTCTGCAGGTATCCGTTTTGCTTATAACCGCGACTATCTCGACCTAGGCAACCTGGACATTGACCTGGGCGATCTGACCCTTTCCTTCAACGACCTCTACTACCTGGAACACAAATACGAAGCGTCCGGATTTTTCCGTTCCTATATTCCCATTGGACGTAGTAAAGTGTTCGGTCTCTTCAACGAGATGCGACTCACTTACGGATATGGGGAAGGAAAGAATTCTACTGGTTCAGGAACTGAATACGACGGTACCTATCAAACCATCCAAAATTTCCAGATTGGTTTTGCTCCGGGAATGACAGCCTTCATCACCAACTGGGCGGCAGCCGAAGTATCGGTCGGCGTAATGGGCTTTGACTTCAAGTGGATCGACCAAAAGACCAACCAGATAGAAACAGGCAAACGCCGCGTTTCCTCCGGCAACTTCAAGATAAACCTCTTCTCCATCAACCTAGGAATGACTTTCTACCTCTGACGAAATGAAACGAATGATCCAACAGAACCTAACCCGCATCTTTGGCATACTGACACTGACCGTCGGTATCCTCTCATCCTGCGCTATCGAAAACGACATTCCCTATCCCATCGTAGAAGCCTCCATTGAGTCTATGACCGTAGAAGGCCAGCGGGGAGCGGATCAGAACACCTTTACCGCCGCTACCATCAATAAGTCGGCACGCACGGTGACCCTTTACGTCAACGACGGTGTGGATATCACCCACCTGCAAATCCTCAGCCTGAAGACAACTACCGGGGCAGAGCTTGTGGTGGATGATCCCAATGTGTGCGAAGACTATTCGAAATTCCCCACGTCTGGATTTGCTTCGCTGGACAGCATCCCCCTGTCGTCCAATACACGAATGAATTTCTCACAGCCTGTCACTTTCACCCTGCGCACCTATCAGGACTATCAGTGGAAGGTAACGGTAAACCAGATAATCCAACGGGACATCGACGTGGAAGGCATGAGAAGCTATGTCATCGATGCGGATACCCGTACCGTCATCATCTACGTGGACCCTGCTACAGACCTCACCAACCTGACCGTGAAGAAGCTGAATCTGGGTGGTGAATACGGACGCATGACGCCTGACCCGACTTTACAGAAGGACTATTCAAAGCCCTCGACCTTTAACGTCAGCTGCTCGTGGGAAGAATATTATTACGAATGGACCGTCTATGTTTATCCAGACAGCAACGAAAGCGGCGGCAGCTCGACCGAGGCCTTTGCCATGACAACCCGCGCCACCGTGAAAGGCAATGTGCAGAGCGGAAAGACCCCGACAGTGGAATACCGCAAAGAGAGCGAGACATCGTGGAGCACCGTCCCCGCAGCCAATGTCAGTACATCGGGAAACACCTTCAGTGCTACACTGACGGGATTAAGTGCCTCGACCACCTATAAATACCGCATCAGTGTGGACGGATCGGCAGGTAGCGAACAGACGTTCACCACCGCAGCGGCAACCCCGTTGGAGAACGGTTCAATGGAGGAATGGTCGCAGGACGGTAAGCAGTGGAATCCTTGGGCATCAGGCGATGACTCTTTTTGGGGCACGGGAAATCCCGGTGCGGCTGCCTTCATCGGCAATCTGACCACCCCGACGGACGAGAGCGTGAAAGGGCAAGCAGCTCTGCTGGAGACCAAGAATGCCATCATCAAACTGGGGGCAGGCAATATCTTTACAGGCGACTTCGCCCTGGATGGTCTGAACGGTCTGTTGCACTTCGGACGCTCGTTCAGTGCTTTCCCTACTTCCTTACGCCTGAATTACAAATACACTTCGGCCACCATCAACATGATAGGTGATAACGTAGGTGACCTGGCCTCACTGAAAGGCCAACCGGATATGTTCCAAATCTACATTGCCTTGTCTGACAAGTCGGAACCTTACGAGATACGCAATGATCCGAAGAACCGCCATCTTTTTGACCCCAACGATGCGAACATCATTGCTTACGGCGAATATACCTCCAGCGAAACAGTGACAAGCTATCAGCAACTGGAAATTCCCCTGGAATATCGGGCGACCAACCGCACACCGAAATACATCATCATCGTCGCTTCATCAAGCAAGTATGGCGACTACTACATCGGCGGCGTAGGCAGCAAGCTGTGGCTGGATGAGATGGAATTGGTTTATGAATGACAAGAAAAGAATAGCGCACATGAAATATATCAAGTCAATCTATATCGGACTGGTGGGAATGCTGATGACAGCCTGCACCGATGAACTGCCAACCCAAAACTATGGTGAAGGTGAAGGCCGTTTGGTCCTTTCAGAAGTAGAAGTAAAAGCTGTGGTAGGTGACGTGATTACAAGAGCCTCCCTCGAATCAGATATTCTACCGAAAGCTTCCGATTTTACAATCGAGATTATAAACAATGAAGGTTCTTTAGTAAAAACCCTAGAACCGGGAACTCTTCAATGTACTCTTTCTGCTGGGACTTATATCCTAAAGGCCACTTATGGTAATATTGAAACGATGTCGACTACTCCTGCGTTCTACGGAGAAAGCAATGTGACGATTGCAGAAGGAGGAGTCACAACGACTTCCATTACTACCAATCTGCAACAAGCAGTAATTCATCCACGTATTTCAGAGGAATTAATTGTACATTTTAAGGAATATAGTCTTACTATCCAACAACCAGAAGGTTCAGCCGTAGAAATGCCTAACGACAGAGACTTCTTTATTCCAGGAAATGGGAGTTATACATTAACTCTTTCTGGGATAAATCAATTAGGTGAAAATTTCTCATACGATTGGCAATATGAAAATTTAGCGGTTCGTACTCGTTATACCGTAGAGTGTAATCCTGATTTACCTTCTTTTACTATGCCAGAGCAGCCCGAAGGAAACGTCTGGAGTAAATTTGTCTATATTACTCCAATGACAGCAGATAACATGACTTCTCATCAAGACATAGCAGATAAAGTACTTAACAACATTGTTTACGAGGCATCGTCTGATGGCATAACTTGGATTCCTTCAGAAATTAAAGATGGAAAAGTTATCATCACAAAGCTTGAGGCTAATACAAAATACACACTGCGTTCTCGCTTTGGCGCTGTATGTAGTAATAATACTTTTGAAATTACAACTGAAAGTGCACAACAAGTAGAGAATGGAGATATGGAGAGTACCTCAACATCTATCTCAATGAATTTATATGGTGCACGAGGAATAATGTATTGTTATCATTTCACAGGATGGGATACACGGAATGAAGTAACAACCAATGGAGCTGAGGAAGTAAACATTACTAACACAAATGCTGTTCAATGGAAATATTGTTCCAATACCAAGCCTATCAATGAAAACAACAGTCAGATGGCAGAAATATCTACACTAGCTTTTTATAATGGCTCTTGCGGTTCTACCATTTGGGATACAGAAGATGGCTGGCTTAAAAAAAGTATTTTAAACGAAGTGAAAAATAATGGCACCGTCTATACAGGAATATTATTTACAGGAACTTTCAACAAATCTTCTAACACTCCTAATCTTGGTATTCTACATCATGATAGGCCCATGTCTTTTTCTTTTGATTATAGTTATACTCCTGTAGATGGAGATAAATGTCTTGTATATGCCCAAATTTTAGATGTAAATAATAACCCTATTGCACAAACTGAAAATTTTCAATCAGAAGAACAATCTTTTACAAGAAAAACATTAAAATTTATATACAGCGACAAGGGATCTAAAGCATATAAGATTATAATATATTTCCAATCTGGGACTGATACCGATGTATCAAAAATGAGGATTGATGATGGAAGTGGTCCCAGCCCTAGAAGTACATCACGAGTCGTCGGTAGTGTTCTCAAAATTGACAACGTAACTTTAAATTATGATTATGAATAAATATATCTTATATCTATTCTCCCTGCTGGGATTTTTATCATTTGTAGCCTGTACAAACGAAGAGATTCCGTTGTACTTTAACAAAACGGGAGAAGTCTATTTTGCTGTTAGTAAAAAAGAACCTGTCCTGATAGAAACTCGTACCTATTTCGATGTAAATGATTTTAATGTCAGTTTGAAGCGAGGTTCCGAAACTCTTTTTTCAAATCGCAAATATTCGAACATAGCTGGTACATCTTTCACCTATTTTGCCGGGGACGGTTATCTTCTCACCGCTGAAAGCTGTACAGAAAGCGAGGCTGAAAGCGCCAACAGTAAATGGGGTAAAGCCCGTATGGCTGGAGAAAAAACATTCGAAGTAATAGCCAAACAGGAAAACACGGTTGAAGTCACATGTAAACAGGTTAATTCTTCAGTACAAGTAGGGTTCAGTGACTTCATCAAAAAACTCTGCCCGGAATACGCCATTACTTTCTATGCTGCAGATGATGCCGGACGTAAATTTACATTAAATCAAGATAATTACAGCTTTAAAACAGCTTACTTCAATGTAAATGGAAGCCGAGCACTCAATTACACAATCACCTTGACCCGTTCAGGGATAAAGCATGAATACACAGGTAACCATACATTGGCTCCTTCTGGTACCTACCAGCTAAATATAAAAATGGATGATGAATCTTTCTCTGTCATTTCCATTGGTATTTCTATTAATGGAGAATTGGAACAAGAAGTAACCTTAGATACAGTAGAAATCAATCCGTATATATAACTTTATGCGCCCCAACTCCCCCCGAGCCTGGCTCCTCGCCGCCCGCCCCAAGACGCTGACGGCTGCCCTCATTCCCGTGATGCTGGGCAGTGCGCTGGCCTTTGCCGACCGGCAGTTCCAGACGGAGGAAGCGGTGCTATGTCTGCTATTCGCCTGCCTGATGCAGGTAGCAGCCAACTTCATCAACGACTTGTTCGACTTTCGGAAAGGCAGCGACCGTAGCGACCGCCTCGGCCCCCAACGGGCCTGTGCGGAAGGATGGATTACGCCGCACGCCATGACCATCGGCATCGGCATCGTACTGATCCTGGCTTGTGCATGCGGACTCGGCGTATTGTATTGTTCCTGGGGAAATCTGCCGTACGGCGGATGGGAACTGATAGGGCTGGGAGTATTGTGTCTGCTGTTCGCTTTCCTCTATACCACCGTGCTCTCTTACCGGGGCTGGGGCGACGTGCTGGTGCTGGTGTTCTTCGGCTTCGTGCCCGTGGGCGGCACCTACTATGTACAGACGGGGCAGGTGAACTGGGACGTGTGCCTGCTGTCGCTCGTATCGGGACTGGTCATCGACACATTGCTGATGGTGAACAATTACCGCGACCGCGAACAGGACCGTATCAGCGGGAAACAGACATTGGTCGTAAGGTTTGGAGAGAAGTTCGGTGCAGGAATGTATCTGGGATTGGGACTGGCTGCCATCGCCATCTGTGCAGGACTGGTCTTCACTGGACGACTCACATGGCTGGAGTTTATCTGGGCTCCGTGCGTCTATTTCTACCTGCATACCCTGACATGGCGAAAGATGATACAAATCAAGGAGGGCAAAGAGCTGAACAAGATATTGGGAGAGACCTCGCGCAACATGCTGCTCATGGGGTTGCTGCTCTGCGCAGCACTGGCTTCCTGATTTTTCAGCCAATCTACCCAGCAGAATGTTAACAACTTACGTAAATTCGATAAATCATGTTATAAAACACATCATTCTTCTTGCATTATTTGCAGATTACCCCAAAATCCGTACCTTTGCAATGTGTTTTTCATAGTATTAGATTTAAGGTTAACAAAGGTTGGGCTCAGCGGAGCCCTTTTTTTATGTCCGTACCTCTCCTACCCTGCCAGCTCCACGACTTCCAGATCCTTGAAAACGCCTTCGTCGATAACAAAGCGTACCAGCGTACGCACTTTGTGAAAACCATACTTACCCGCCGCACCGGGGTTGATGTGAAGCAAACCGAGCGTCTTGTCGTACTTCACCTTCAGAATATGCGAATGACCGCTGACAAACAGCTTGGGCGGGCGCGTCAGGATACTCCCTGCTATCGAAGGATCGTATTTACCGGGATAGCCGCCAATGTGCTTCATCAACACTTCAGCTCCCTCTACCCGAAAACGTAGGGTCTGGGGATAAAGACGACGGATATCCTGTCCGTCAATATTGCCATACACGGCACGGAAAGGGCGAAAAGCAGCCAAACGCTCGGCCACTTCGAGCGAACCGATGTCGCCCGCATGCCAGATTTCATCGCATGCGTCGAAGTATTGCAAGTATTTCTCGTCCCAATACCCGTGCGTGTCGGACAACAAACCTATTTTTATCATCTTTTCATTTGTTTTTGTCTGCAAAGTAAGTACATTTGTGATATATATGCAAAAGAAGAAAACGTTATTCGGGCATTGACCGAGCTTTCTTCTGTGCCCTAAATCTACAGATATGGAATACCAATTCTTCAAAAGAGACATCAGTTGGCTGTCTTTCAACTACCGCGTCCTGCTCGAGGCAGACGACGACTCCCTGCCATTGTATGAACGTATCAATTTCATTTCCATCTACTCGTCGAACCTTGAAGAGTTCTATAAGATACGCGTGGCCGACCACAAGGCTATAGCTACCGGCAAGACTCCCGAAGACGAAGAAAGCGTGCAGTCGGCCATCGAACTGGTGGATGAAATCAACCGGGAAGTGAACCGCCAACTGGAAGACCGCATCCGTATCTACGAAACCAAGATATTGCCTGCCTTGAGCAAGCATCACATCATTTTCTACCAAAGCCAACAGGTAGAAGACTTCCACCGGGAGTTTGTCAACCGCTTTTTCCGCGAGGAAATTTTCCCTTACCTGGCTCCCGTGCCAGTGACCAAAAATCAGATAATCTCTTTCCTGCGCGACAACCGCCTCTACCTGGCCGTACGCCTCTACCGGAAAGAGATGCCGGACGCAAAACCGGAATATTTCGTCATGAAACTGCCCTACAGCAAGGTGCCGCGCTTCATCGAGCTGCCGAAAAAAGGCAAGGACTACTACCTGATGTTCATCGAGGATATCATCAAAGCCAACCTTCCGACCATTTTTCCCGGGTATCGGGTGGACAGCAGTTTCTGCATCAAGATCTCACGCGACGCCGACATTCTGATAGACGATGCCGCCAGCAGCAACGAGATCATCGAGCAACTGAAGACAAAGGTAAAGAAAAGAAAAACAGGAGCCGTATGCCGCTTTGTTTACGACCGTGCCATGCCGGCCGACTTTCTGGAATTTCTGGTGGATGCCTACCGGATAGACCGTAACGAACTGGTTCCAGGAGACAAGCACCTCAACCTGGAGGACCTGCGTCACCTGCCTAACCCGAATCCCAACCTAAAGTCCATCCCAAAGCCACAGCCTATGAAACTGACCTGTCTGGACGAACGGGAATCGATATTCAACTACGTCGAGCAACGAGACCTGCTGCTGCACTACCCCTACCACTCGTTCGAACACTTCATACACTTCCTGTACGAAGCCGTGCACGAACCGACGGTGAAGGAAATCATGGTGACACAATACAGGGTGGCCGAAAATTCGGCCGTCATCAATACTTTGATCGCAGCGGCGCAAAACGGAAAGAAAGTCACCGTTTTCGTGGAGCTGAAAGCACGCTTCGACGAAGAAAACAACCTGGCTACAGCTGCCATGATGGAAAAGGCAGGTATCCGCATCATCTACAGCATCCCCAAACTGAAGGTACACGCCAAAGTGGCACTCGTGTTGCGGAAAGACGCGGCAGGACACAAGCTCACCAGCTATGCCTACATCAGCACGGGCAACTTCAACGAAAAAACCGCCACCCTCTATGCGGACAGCGGCCTGTTCACCAGCAACGCAATCATCGTGAACGACCTGCACAACCTTTTCCGTACTCTGCAAGGTAAACAGAAAACACCTGTATTCCATCGTCTGCTCGTGGCACGCTTCAACCTTATCCCCGAACTGAACGGACTCATCGATCGCGAGATAGCCTTGGCCAAGGCCGGAAAGAAAGGACGCATCATTCTGAAAATGAATGCTCTGCAAGATCCAGTCATGATAAGCCGCCTGTATGAGGCATCAGAAGCCGGCGTGGAGATAGACCTAATCGTGAGAGGTATCTGCTGCCTCATCCCCGGACAGGTGTACAGCCAGCATATCCGTGTAACACGTATTGTGGATACATTCCTGGAACATGCACGTGTATGGTATTTTGGCAATGACGGAAAACCACGTCTTTTCCTCGGTTCGCCCGACTGGATGCGCCGTAACCTCTACCGCCGCATCGAGGCTGTAGTACCAATATTAGACTCCACGCTCCGACAGGAACTGACGGACATGCTGGAAATACAACTGACAGACAAACGCAAGGCATGCTTCATAGATGCGCAACAACGCAATTGCTGGAAATCGGCCCATCCGCAAAAAGAAAAAATCCGTTCACAATACACCTTCTATGAGTATCTGAAACAAAAAGGCGAACGAATATCCCAATAGGAACGCACCGCCCTATCAAGATGTCAGATGAAATAAATTACGGTTAGGCCAAAACAGATCTTGAAGCAGTCTCTAAATCTGCTTACTGATAACCTCCATCCAGAACTTTGTAACACGATTGTAACATGTATGACAATCGCATGTAACACAAACATGCGTTCTTTGCAACAGAAATAAAATACATTATAATTTTATATGGAAACTATCTATCTGGGAATCGTTGTCTTCCTGTTCGTCCTCGCAATCTTCGACCTCGTAGTGGGCGTAAGTAACGATGCCGTCAACTTTCTGAACTCCGCTATCGGAGCCAAGGCGGCATCATTCAAAACCATCATCTTCATTGCAGGTGTAGGTGTATTTATCGGTGCAGCCCTCAGTAACGGTATGATGGACATTGCCCGTCACGGAATCTATCAGCCACAACATTTCTACTTTGCAGAAATCATGTGTATCATGCTGGCTGTCATGCTAACGGACGTCGTCCTGCTTGATGTGTTCAACACAATGGGTATGCCGACTTCGACCACCGTTTCAATGGTATTCGAACTGCTGGGTGGTACGTTTGCTTTAGCACTTATCAAGGTTTATAGCAGTGAAGGCACACTGGGACTGGGCGACCTGATCAATACCGACAAGGCGCTGTCTGTCATCATGGCCATATTTGTCTCTGTGGCCATTGCGTTCTTCTTCGGTATGCTGGTGCAATGGTTGGCACGTGTTATCTTCACCTTCAATTACAAGAAGAAGATGAAATACAGTATAGGCATCTTCGGCGGTATCGCAGCTACCAGTATCATCTACTTCATGCTGATAAAAGGACTGAAAGACAGTTCATTCATGACTGCCGAATACAAGAACTGGGTACACGAGAACACACTGACACTGGTGGGTGCCTTCTTCGTATTCTTCACCATCCTGATGCAGATACTCCACATCTGCAAAGTAAATGTATTCAAGGTAGTCGTACTGCTGGGAACCTTCGCCTTGGCACTGGCTTTTGCCGGAAACGACCTGGTGAACTTCATCGGTGTACCCCTAGCCGGATATTCCTCCTTCATGGACTATACAGCCAACGGACAAGCTGCCGGAGCCGACGGCTTCCTGATGACTTCTCTGCTGGGACCGGCCAAGACCCCCTGGTATTTCCTTTTCGGTTCAGGTGCCGTCATGGTTATAGCCCTGGCCACTTCGAAAAAGGCACACAACGTTATCAAAACATCGGTTGACCTCTCGCGTCAGGATGAAGGAGAGGAAAACTTCGGAAGTACTCCGATTGCCCGCACCCTGGTTCGTTTCAGCCTGACACTGGCCAACGGAATATCCAAAATCACTCCGGAAAGTACCAAGCGCTGGATTGACAGCCGTTTCCGCAAAGATGAAGCCATCATAGCCGATGGAGCAGCTTTCGACTTGGTACGTGCTTCAGTCAATCTGGTATTGGCCGGACTGCTCATCGCACTGGGTACTTCGTTAAAACTCCCCCTTTCTACCACATATGTCACTTTCATGGTAGCCATGGGTACCTCACTCGCTGACCGTGCATGGGGACGTGATTCTGCCGTATTCCGCATCACAGGTGTACTAAGCGTTATTGGCGGTTGGTTTATCACTGCCGGAGCTGCTTTTACCATCTGCTTCTTCGTGGCTCTCGTAATCTACTATGGAGGTACTACCGCTATTGTGTTACTCATTGCCCTAGCCGTATTTATGCTTATTCGCAGCCAGGTGATGTATAAAAAACGCAAAGAGAAAGAAAAAGGCAGCGAAACACTGAAGCAATTGTTGAGTAGCACAGACAACAACGAGGTGCTGAAACTGCTGCAAATCCATACACGAGAAGAACTGGCTAAAGTGCTAGCTTTCACGGAAGAGAACTTTGAACGCACATCAACGTCTTTCCTACACGAAAATTTACGGGGATTGCGCCGCTCAATGGGTGCCGTCAAGTTTGAAAAACAGCTTATCAAGCAGATGAAACGCATCGGTACATTAGCCATGAGCCATCTGGACAACAATACTATCTTGGAAAAAGGTCTATACTACTACCAGGGGAATGACTTTGCCAGTGAACTGGTATATAGTGTAGGACGCCTATGTGAACCATGTTTGGAGCATGTGGACAACAATTTCGTACCGCTTGACGCAGTGCAAAAGGGCGAATTCGCCGATGTTACAGAAGATATCACTTATCTCCTGCAAATATGTCGCAACCGCATTGAAAACAATGACTACGAAGGCATGGAAACAGATATTCGCAAAGCCAATGACTTGAACGGCCAACTGGCTCATTTAAAACGTGAAGAGCTGCAACGCATCCAAAGTCACACGGGTAGCATCAAAGTCAGCATGGTTTATCTGACTATGGTGCAAGAAGCGCAGAATGTTGTGACCTACGCCAGCAACCTGCTGAAGGTGAGCCGCAAGTTCCAGGCTGAAGAGTAAAGAGAAATAGTTCTCCCCTCTTTTTCACCCTAAACGGAGTGAAAGATCTCGGAAATACACTACGAGATTCTTCACTCCGTTTCTTTTTTAGTTCCTCCATTCCGGAAGTGTCGGGTAGCTCAGCCAAGCAGACACTGCCCCCACATAAATACCTACATTAGTAATGCCAAACACCCATATTGGAAATGTAAAGTGGCACTTTAGAAACGTAAAGAGGGACTCTACAAAATGGGAAAAAAAAGAGCGTACATCTTGATGATGTACGCTCTTTGATTTATAGAAAGTGTCTATTAAGCTTCTTCAGCAACCACTTCAAAAGGAATTTCTACAGAAACTTCCTTATGCAGCTTAACAACAGCCTTATAGTGTCCCACTTCTTTTACAGCATCCTTCACAACAATTATCTTACGATCGATATTGTGACCCAATTTGGCCAGCTCATCAGCAATCTGGATATTGCTTACAGAACCGAAGATAGTGCCTGTAGAACTTACCTTTGTAGCTATTGTCAAAGAAACGCCTTCCAGCTTAGCAGCCAATTCTTCAGCGTCCTTCTTGATTTTCTCCAACTTATGTGCACGCTGCTTCAACTCTTCAGCCAACATTTTCTTTGCAGCCGGAGAAGCAATGACAGCCTTACCAGTAGGAATGAGGTAGTTACGACCATAACCGGACTTTACAGTCACGATATCGTTCTTATAACCCAAGTTAATTACGTCTTCTTTCAATATAATTTCCATACTATCTCCTCCTTATTATTTCATCATGTCAGTTACATAAGGCAGCAATGCCAAGTGACGGGCTCTCTTAACAGCCTGGGCCACACGACGCTGATACTTCAAAGAAGTACCTGTAATGCGACGGGGAAGAATCTTACCCTGCTCGTTCAGGAATTTCTTCAGGAATTCAGGATCCTTGTAGTCAATGTACTTGATACCGCTCTTCTTGAAACGACAGTATTTCTTCTTCTTAACATCTACTGAGGGCGGAGTTAAATATCTGATTTCTGATTGAACTTGTTGTGCCATGATTAATCCTCCTTTTTAGTTGATTTTACACTTCTTCTCTTTGCAGCGTATTCAGCAGCATACTTGTCTTGTTTGAAAGTCAAGAAGCGGATTACGCGTTCATCACGACGGAAGTTAACTTCCAATTTCTCGATAACAGAGGGGTCTGCATCGAACTCAATCAGCTGATAGAAACCAGTGGACTTCTTCTGGATAGGATAAGCCAGCTTCTTCAATCCCCAGTTTTCTTCATTTACAATCGCAGCACCTTCAGCAGTAAGGATGCCTTTGAATTTCTCTACCGCTTCCTTCATCTGAACATCAGACAAAACGGGAGTCAAAATGAAAACGGTTTCGTAATGATTCATACTTGTTTATTAAAAAATTTTAGTTGATTAAAAAATTGCGGTGCAAAGGTAGGCATTTTATTTTGAACTACAAACATTTAATGTTTTTTTATTCACGAACGTAGGATTTCTCAAGGAAGAGAACTACCTTTGCAAAGTTGTTTAAACAATGATTTATGATAGAACAGTTCAACTTTGATATGAGACTGATTTTCGCCATTCTAAACGGAAAAGTTTCGGCTGCCATCAACCGTAAACTTTCACGCAACTTCCGGCAAAATGGTATGGAAATCACGCCCGAACAATGGACCGTACTTATTTTCTTGTGGGAAAAAGACGGAGTGACGCAACAGGAACTATGTAACGCCACTTTCAAGGACAAGCCCAGCATGACACGACTGATAGACAACATGGAACGGCAACATCTGGTCGTACGTATTTCCGACAAGAAAGACCGTCGGACCAACCTGATCCATCTGACCAAAGACGGAAGGGAATTGGAAGAACGAGCACGCCTCGTTGCCAATCAGACTTTGAAAGAAGCCCTAAAAGGAGTAAAACTAGAAGAACTGAATGTGGGACAGGAGTTACTGAAAAAAATATTCTTCAATACTAAAGACTGAAAGAAAACCTCGGGATGCCCCCACAAACGTCACAGAAAAAAGGAAAAAACAAATGAAATTGGGCGATTAACAGTTTTTTTGCACAAATAATTTCGCTTGTTAAAGAATTATGCTTTTCTTTGTGACTGAATTGGATGAATATAATAATCTATTAAAAATACACACAAATGAAAGGCTTATTGAAAAACTTGGGATTGATATTAATCCTGGTGGGAGCAGTCATCTTGGTAGCATGCTCCTTCACTGGCAATGTTAACAACAATTCTATTTTAGGTGGTGCAGCGGCCATTATCGTTGTTGGTCTGATTACCTACATCGCCATTAACAAGAGAATTGCCGATTAATTCAAACCAGAAAGGAAAAATAAAAGGGCGGTTGCTGAGCAACCGCCCTTTTATTTTTATACATTAGTGAACCGTCTGTCATAAGACAGACGGCCGATTGTCCTACTATACAGCAATCAATTCTCAGGCTCAGGAGTAATCAACTTATATCCCTTCCCATGAATATTGATAATCTCGATTGAGTCATCCTCCTTCAAATGCTTACGCAGTTTCGTGATATACACATCCATACTGCGGGCATTAAAATAGTTGTCATCAATCCATATAGTCTTCAAAGCAAAATCACGCTGAAGGATTTCATTGGCATGTGCACAAAGCAGTCCCAACAATTCCGATTCTTTAGTTGTAAGTTTCGTCTGCTTCTCAGCTGTAGATAATATCTGCTTCTGAGTATCGAAAGTAAACTTACCGATTTTATAGATGTTGCTCTCCTTATTCTTTTTACCACGTACACGACGCAGAATGGCCTCGATTCTAAAGGTCAGCTCTTCCATACTGAAAGGCTTGGTAATATAGTCGTCGGCACCAATCTTGAAACCTTCCAGAATATCATCTTTCAACGTTTTTGCTGTCAGAAAAATGATAGGTATTTCAGCATTGGCCGCACGCACTTCCTGTGCCAATGTAAAACCATCCTTCTTCGGCATCATAACGTCAAATACACACAAATCATATTTATTCTTCAAAAAGGCCTTATATCCAGCTTCTCCATCAGGAAACAAATCAGCAGCATAGCCTTTAGCTTGCAAGTATTCTCTAAGCAACATGCCCAGATTTTCATCATCCTCGCACAATAAAATTCGTAATTTTTCGTCCATATCAATCAGTTTTTAATAAAGGTAATGCAATAATAAATTTAGTTCCAACATTCAGTTCACTTTCGGCACGAATGGTACCTTTGTGGTCTGTGATAATCTTTTTCACATACGCCAGTCCCAATCCAAAGCCCTTTACATCGTGCAGATTACCCGTATGCACGCGATAGAACTTTTCAAATATCTTTTTCAAATTCTCTTTCTTGATACCGATGCCATTATCCTGCACCGAGATCATCAATTTTCCAGACTCATTCCACGTCCTTACCACCAAGTGCAGATCCACATCGGGCCGTTTGTACTTCACGGCATTATCCATCAGATTGAATATCACATTGGTAACATGCATCTCGTCCACAAATATATGTGACTCAGTAGCCTCTAGTTCCGTATCAATCGTCCCATTGTAACGTTCCACCTTCAAAGCAAAAGTATGAACAACTCCCTTTATCAGTTCGTTAGCATCCACATCCTTAGGTTTCAGAGTTGCTTTCTGCCTGTCAAACATAGACATCTGCAACACCTTCTCTACCTGGAACCTCAAACGTTTCGTCTCATCGTTAATCACGCCCGATATATGCTGGAACATAGCCGGAGATTTACCCACTGCAGGATCGTTCAGCATTTGGGCTGCCAACGAAATAGTCGAAATCGGTGTCTTGAACTCATGCGTCATATTATTGATGAAGTCATTCTTCATCTCTGTCAGTTTCTTCTGCCGGAAGACGATATAAATCGTGAATATAAACGTGATGAGCAATACAAAGGTAAATATCATCGAAGGTATCATAAAACTGACCGAATCAAAGATATAATCCTTTTTTCCCGGGAAATGTACCTTTACAATACTCATCCGCGCCGGTGGATCATTCAAAAACAAGGGTTGTGCATACGAACTTTCACTCCCTTCATCGCTATAGTCCGAACAACGATAGACTTCCCGCCCATCACGATCTATCACCTTGAAATGATAGTCAAAATCTCCTATTCCGTTATCAATTAAGCCAGACTTGATATATTGATCCAAATTTTTAAAATTAACTCTTTCCTCAATAGGCTTATCACTGGCATGATAGAGCATGTTAAACACGACATCATCCACCAATGCCCGCTGATACAAATAACGGTTCTTAATCATATCGGCCAGCGAGCGAGATGTTTGAGGAATGGTTTTCGCACCATGTTTACGCGAAATCATAGCCCTAGGCAACTCGGATGGCTTGTTAGAGAATGTCTTCAGTTCTACCGAAGAACGGATTGTCCCATCGGGAGAAGTCATCATAAAACGGCGAGTTTGCACGACTCCATTCCCGTTTGTTCCCTGTGCCTGTTCCCATGCTTTTTTTTCTGCCTCCGAAATGTCTTCCCGCAACCAGCGAGCCACTTCGGCCGACTCTACATCCTTAGACGCAGCCATTAAGGCACGTTTCACAGACTCGTCAAACTGCTCATTGCGCATCCTTACCATTTCCTCTATGTAACTAATCTGCAGATACAACAAACTGAGGAACGAAAGACCCATAACAGAACCTAATATCCAAATTGTAGACTTTTTCATAGCCACAAAATTAACAGTCCCTAATTAACACTCCTAATCTGTTAACCTGTTTTAACCTGTACATGACGATATATTAACCGATTGAAGTTTTTTATGTTCCATTATCGCCATTATAACAAGATAAAGCTTCTCCTTGTTTGCAAAATTAATAAAAAATTAATAGCAACATCCATTTCTATCCAACTTCTTACTGGGAAATCACAAAAAAACCGCCATTCTTTAGTTAAATAAGAACGGCGGTTTTAACAATTACAGAAACCGATGGGATGAAACTGTACTTATTCCTCGGCCTGTTTGGATTCAAATTCCTTAATCAACTTGTCCTGAACATCACCCGGAACAAGCTCATAACTTGCAAACTTCATAATGAACGAGGCACGACCTCCTGTTAACGAACTCAATGCCGTAGAATAAGAGGACATTTCTTTCAAAGGCACTTTTGCTATCAGTTTCTCATAACCAGCTTCGCTACTCATACCCATAATCATGGCACGACGTCCCTGCAAATCGCTCATCACGTCGCCCATCTTGTCGGATGGAACAAATACCTCTACATCATAAATAGGTTCCAAAATCTTCGGACCAGCATTCTTGAAGGCTTCACTAAATGCATTACGTCCAGCCAGCATGAAGGAAATTTCATTAGAATCTACCGGATGCATCTTACCATCGTAAACGATGACACGTACATCACGAGCATACGAACCAGTGAGCGGTCCTTGCTCCATGCGAGACATGACTCCCTTCAGGATAGCCGGCATAAAACGAGCATCAATGGCTCCACCAACTACACAGTTGACAAATACCAGCTTGCCACCCCATTCCAGAGGAATTTCTTCCGTACCCTTAACGTTCATCTTGAACTCCTGGCCATTGAACTTATAGGTATCGGGAGCAGGCATGCCTTCATAATAAGGTTCTACAATCAGGTGAACTTCACCAAACTGCCCGGCACCACCCGACTGTTTCTTATGACGATAGTCCGCACGCGCAGCTTTTGTAATGGTTTCGCGATAAGGAATACGCGGTTCTTCAAATTTAATCTGAAGCTTTTCATTGTTTTCCAAACGCCACTTCAACGTACGCAGATGAAACTCTCCCTGTCCATGTACAATAGTCTGACGTAACTCCTTAGACTGATCAATGATCCATGTAGGATCTTCCTCGTGCATACGGTTCAGAATGGCCATCATCTTTTCAGTATCAGCTTCGTTCACCGGCTTGATGGCACGCGAATACTTAGAATTAGGATATTTAATGAAATTGAAACGATTCTCAGCACCCTTGCCATTCAACGTATTACCCGTATGAACATCCTTCAATTTCACTGTACAACCGATATCACCGGCCACCATTTCTTCCACTTTGATGCGATTGGCACCTGCACAAGCATAGATCTGAGCAATACGTTCCTTGGAACCACGGTCGGCATTAGAGAAATCGTCACCCTCGTGTACCTTACCGCTCATTACCTTAAAATACTGCACATCACCGATATGCGGCTCAACAGCGGTCTTGAAGAAATAGAGGGAAGCCGGTCCATTAGCATCAGGCTTCACCACTTCACCACGCGTATTGTGTACAGGAGGCATCTCGTCCACAAAAGGTACCACGTTACCTAAAAATTCCATCAAACGACGAACACCCATATCCTTGCCCGCACAAACACAGAACACCGGGAACATGCCACGAGAGGCCAGTCCCTTACGGATACCTTCACGCATTTCATCTTCTGTCAATGATTCCATTTCAAAGAACTTCTCCATCAGCCCTTCGTCATGTTCAGCAGCTGCTTCCACTAATACTTTGTGCCATTCAGTAGCCTTCTCCATCTCTTCTGCAGGAATATCCTCAATTGTAGGAGCACCACCTTCAGGCCCCCATGAATATTTCTTCATCAGAAGTACGTCAATCAAAGAATTAAAATTCGGCCCTGTAGCCAAAGGATACTGTACTGGTACAACCTTCGAACCATAAATGGACTTCAGCTGATCGAGTATCATGTCATAATCACATTTTTCATTATCAAGCTGATTCACCAGAAATATGACGGGTTTACCTAACTTCTCTGTGTAACGAAAATGGTTCTGTGTACCAACTTCAGGACCATACTGTCCGTTTAACAGCAAAATGGCTGTATCAGTCACATTTAGCGCAGTCATGGCTGCTCCCACGAAGTCATCACTCCCAGGGCAGTCGATGATATTCAGTTTCTTGCCATTCCACTCCACATGGAAAACGGTGGAAAACACAGAATAACCATATTCCTGTTCCACCGGAAAGTAATCGCTGACTGTATTCTTGGCGGTAATTCTTCCGCGACGTTTTATAATACCACTCTCATAGAGCAGCGCTTCTGTGAGAGTGGTTTTACCCGAGCCGTCATTGCCAAGAAGAGCAATGTTTTTGATTTCATTCGTCTGATATACTTTCATGATATATAAGATTTAATGTGAATACTCAGCATGCTTTCGCATACCCTTAATTTTTGTGAGGCGCAAATTAGAAATTAATTACAGAAAAAACAACGAACCCTAGAATGTTACTAAACTATGTTATGCAGCATATAAACAAAAAAAGCCGGATATTATGCATAAATATCCGGCTTTTCCAATCAAATTACAAACTATAAGATTATCATTTCATAGAAACACTATGCCATACAGGGGTCAGAATAAATGAGAATTCATAATTGCCATAAGGTATCTGATACTTCGGCAATGGCCATGCACCCCAGCTGTTTACACAGCCTAATCCCATCTGTACTTTATCAATGCACAGATTAGTCAAGTCTGCTTCTTCAATTTCCGGCGAATGACGTTGGTCTTTTTCCCAACCTTCATCCAGAGCTTCAATAGTGTAGTGCAATGCTGAAGCGGAGAAAGGAGCATCAGCCACAATTTTCAGACCACAATTCGCGGCATTCAGCTGCTTCCACCAACGGACATCAGTCTTAGTGCCTGTTTCCTGCGGGCGAATATAAGAATAGAACTGTTCATCCACACTCTGGCGGTACAAGCCCAAATTGGTAGAATGATTACGGTCAATGTAGTTTTCTATCGGACCACGGCCATAATATTCAATAGTCCCGAACGACTTAGGCATCTGCATCTGCATACCAAAACGGAACATCGGAGCAACTTTAGCCTGAGCGTCAGCCATCATCTTCTGCGTAACTTTCACCGCACCTTTATTATTAATGACATAAGTCAAATTCAATTTGGCTGATACATTTTTCATTTCGTATTCTGCATTCACCACAACTTGTTCATCCGCCATGTTCCAATTGAAAGAAGTCATCTTCAAACCCGGATCTTTCCATACGGCAAACTTACGCTGTAAACCGGCACCCATATCATTATCTGTCGGAGCACGCCAGAAATTAGGCGTTAATTGTGCACCCTCTTTCATCATTTCCGTACCAGCCACTTCATAACGAGACAAATAACCAGTGTGTTTGTTGAACTCCAAACAGAAATCATAGCCTTCCACAATTAAATAATTCTGATCATTATCTTTCACCTGAGGAACAATCACGTCCATATTGGTTTCTGCCACATTCTTCAATTCCATGTCAGGAGCCTTATACGGATTTAATACAAGCTGATCTTTTGCCACCACATAGCCAGCAGGGAGTAATCCTTCACGATTCTTTAAACGATAGGAAACATTGAGTACCCATTCCTTGCACTTGCAAACATGTCCCAAGTCCAATTTAATTTTAGCCGTTTGTTGCGGAGCTACGTTCAACTCTTCCACTCTACCGCTGCGGACTGCTTCACCATTAGCAAGTACTGTCCATTCCATATAATAGGCAGACAAATCACGGAAGAAATTCTCATTATAAACATTCAGCTCACCCTGAGCCAAATCGGCAGGAGTCGTCCAAATGTTCTGATAGAAATAACCAACCTCATACATATGCGGGTTAGGCATACGATCGGGATTGATCAAACCATTATCACAGAAATTATTATCAGAAGCATCATAACGGTTAAAGTCACCTCCATACGCATAGATACTAACACCATTCTTACCTGTCCAACGAACAGACTGATCTACAAAATCCCAAATAAATCCACCTTGTAAAGCAGGATATTTACGAATCAAATCCCAATATTCTTTGAAACCACCTTGTGAGTTACCCATGGCATGAGCATATTCACATTGAATCAACGGCTTTTTGATGTCCTTAGTTTGGGCATATTTCTCCATACGAGCATAATCAGCATACATCGGGCAATATACATCCGTAAATTCATTACCGTGGGCCTGCTCATACTGAACAGGACGACTAGGATCTTCAGCTTTTACCCAATTATAGGCTGCCTCAAAGTTTGCTCCAAAACCAGCCTCGTTACCCAAGGACCAGAAAATAATACTCGGATGATTGAAACCACGCTGTACATTACGCTGGTTACGCTCCAGATGTGCTTTCTTATAGTCTGCACGCTTGGCAAGCGTTTCATCACCATAGCCCATACCGTGAGATTCAACATTTGCTTCGGCAATAACATAAATACCATACTTATCACACAAATCATACCACAAATTAGCATCGGGATAATGACAAGTACGCACGGCATTGATATTGAACTTCTTCATAACCTGAATATCCTGCAACATACGTTCGGGAGATACGACATACCCACCGTCCGGATCCAGTTCATGACGATTGGCTCCCTTGAAAAGTACAGCCTTTCCATTCACCAATATCTGTCCGTTTTTCTGTTCAATCTTACGAAAACCGACTTTGACCGGTATTACTTCACTACTTCCCTGCATTGAAGCATGCAATGTATATAAATAAGGAGACTCAGCACTCCACTTGAAAGGATTATCCACGTTCATCACAACCGATCCACTTCCTTTAGTCGTGGTCGAAGCAACTTGTTTGCCAGCAGCATCCACCAATTCCAAGTTGACCGTTCCGCTACCTTTCAATGTCAAGGCTATGTTCAACGAACCATTCTGATAATTGGCATCCAAATCGGGAGTCACGCGGATGTCCTCAATACGTTTCTTGTCACGTGCATAAAAATAGCAATCACGACCTACACCACTGAAACGGAAAAAGTCCTGATCTTCCAAATAGGTTCCATCACACCAACGGAATACCTGGAAAGCAATCAAGTTCTTCTGTCCAGGTTTCAGATAAGATGTCAGGTTGAATTCTGCTTCCAGCTTACTGTCTTCACTATAACCAACATACTTACCATTTACCCACAGATACATATTAGACGTTACCGAACCGAAATGGGCAATAATATCCTTTCCCTTCCATGAAGCAGGAATAACAAACTCACGACGATAGGATCCTACATGATTGTTTTCAGTTGGCACCTGCGGAGGGTTATTCTTGAACTGGTTACGCCACGCATACCCAGTATTCACATAAATGGGATCACCATATCCGTTCAATTCCCAGACAGCAGGAACTTGTAGATTGTCCCAACCTAAATCGTTATAACCCACTTTCCAAAAATCAGTAGGACGAGCATCTGCATCCTTCACCCAGAAAAACTTCCAGGTTCCGTTCATAGACATGTAATTGGATGATTGTTCTTTTTTCCCTACCGTAGCCGCATCTTCCGACTCATAAGCAAAATAATTGGTGTGCATGGGAGCACGATTCACGGCATTCACCTCAGGATCCTGCCATTCCTTGAAAGACTGTGCGCTTCCACTCACGGCCAAAGCTGCAAACAGCCCTGTAATAAATTGTTTCCTCATGATATAAATGTTTAATGTTGATGGCGGAATGAAGGAGTTTTCCTTCATTTCGCCACAAAGATAAGAGAAATGAATATATAAACAGAATAATAATATTTCAAATATCGGGCAAAATTAGTTCAATTGAAGGCGATAAACTCCAAATGAACGGGCCGGGAGCTGTACCTCCAGTGATTGTCCCTTTACCTGAACCGGACGAACACGTGGAATCAATGTTTCATGTTCCAATGTATTGACCGCTTTCCAATCCTCATTTTGCAGATACGTGCAAATACCCGATACAAACTGGCGCTTCTTCAGCCCATTAAAATCCACCTTCACTTCAGCCGATTCAGAGCCTACATTCACCAACTTCAAGATAATTTCACCCGTAGGAGCATCGAGAGCCGCCGTCGCATAGAGACTGTCTTGTCCGGCAACGGGCTCACCGTTCATCTGCAAGCGCAGTACATCTGTACCCGCATTCATGCCATACATCTGCTGAACATAGTAATTCGGGGTACGCATCATACGCAAATTATCGAACCAAATCAAATCCGGATTCCACTGCCAAGCGTCCACATGGGCAAACAAAGGAGCATAAGTAGCCAAATGAACCACATCTGCATTACGCTCCAATCCTGTCATGAAAGCTGCTTCAGACAAAGCGGCATACAAATTATTGGCCTTTCCGGTCGGATGATCATGAGCTGCATATTCTCCAGCAAATACTTTCGGTCCCTTACGGTCGTAACCATCATATCGTTTGGCATTTTCAAGAAACCATTTGGGCTCCATGTAATAATGCTCATCCACCAGATCCACTCCTACCCGTTTCATCTCGGGCCATAGATAATCAAATTTATCACCCGAAGCACTGGGGCCTGATGAACCGACGACCTTGATATCCGGATATTTTTCACGTATTGCTTTCGTAAAGACCTCCAAACGTTCCACATACACCTTGTCCCACTGTTCATTACCCACACCAATCATCTTGAGATTGAAAGGCTCGGGATGTCCCATTTCCGCACGAACCTTTCCCCAAGTTGTGTTAACATCGCCATTGGCAAATTCTATCAAGTCAAGGGCATCTTGCACGTAGGGATCAAGTTCATCCAAAGGAACGACTTCATTACTTTCGTATTGGCAGGAAAGGCCGCAACTAATAACCGGCAGAGGTTCGGCACCAATATCCTCACTCAGCAAGAAATACTCATAAAAGCCCAATCCTAAACTTTGGAAATAATCAGGAAATGCCTTATGTTTGAACGTATAATTCCAGCGATTCTCGTTCAACGGACGGTTTTCAACAGGTCCAACCGAGTTTTTCCACTGATAGCGCGTAGCCAAACTGTTTCCTTCAATGATACAGCCGCCAGGAAAACGGAACACACCTGGGTTCAAGTCATATAATGCCTGTGCCAAATCAGCACGCAATCCGTTTTCACGTCCCTTCCACGTCTTGACTGGGAATAAAGAAATATGGTCCATATCCACCGTACCCTTTGTTTTCAGTACAACGCGCAAACGTGCATGAGCATCAGTAAAAGGCGATTTCAGAATTATCGTCTGCTTCTGCCATTCGTTACCTTTCACCTCAATCTCCTTTTTCAATGGATTAGAACCGTCTGCACAGACCAGCTCTACAGAAAGTTTCATCGGAGTAGCATCCGGTGTACGAGCATATACGGAGAAACGATATTCCTCTCCCTGCTTCAATCCGATTCCGGTAAATCCTTCATTATCGAGACCTGCACGAAGTAAACGTCCGTCATTCACCACTCGTACGTAATGCGGATTACGGTCAAAGCATGGTTTCTCATCCTGAATAGTCACATTACCAAAAGGTACCCATCCGACAAAAGGTTGGGGAAATTCAAAAGAACGGTTCTTTATCAATTCAGCATACAAACCTCCATCCGCCCCGAAGTTTATATCCTCAAAGAAAATGCCATACATAGTAGGCTGTATCTTGGCTGTCGGTTTCGCCACATCGACAGTCATCACATGTTGCTGAGCCTGCATGCCCATTGCAAGGGATAAGGCCAAAATTGTCGTTATTTTCTTCATATATTCTATGTATTAATGATTAAAGAATCCATTATCTTTCTGTTTGACTGCCTGCTGAGGCTGGGCCGATGAAGCACTCACTTCAATCGGAAGCCATACCGCCATATCTCCCTCGCCACGATGAGCCCATGCATAATAGGGGATCAATGTCAGTTTGACATCTTTTACAGCCAGTTTACCGGCTGTATCATAACTAAGGGCTTGTGCATCGGTAGTTATTTCACGAATGCCACAGAGCATGTCTGGTTTGTCCACCACCTGAAATACAGGATGCTGGTTCAACAGAATATTATGCACATTGAAATCGTTATCGGGCCATTCAGCGCAATATACGACAGGACCACGTTCTACAGCCACACGGCCATGGTCAGCAGTTACCTTATCATTAGCTTTGACAACACGGGGTTGCATATCGAAATGAACTTCCACCACATCCCCCTTCTTCCATCTACGCTCAATCTGCAAATACCCTTTCTGAAGTTCTCCTTCCACGGGTTCTCCATTGACTGTTACCATATAGCCAAGTTTCTGTCCGTCTGCATAACGGTAAAGATCACTGGGAAGGACTTCGCCACGTACCCAGCCTGGAATACGCAAATTCATGGTAAACGCTAAATTCCCTTGCGCCACCCGGATACGGATATCTCCATTCCAAGGATAAGAGGTTTCCTGTTCAAGAACAACCTTCTTCCGATTGACTTTCAGCTCACCTCGATTAGACATGAAAAGATTGACATACACCTGATCATCTTTCACAGCATAAACATAACCCGGCAAAGAGGGGATGAAACGACTGATGTTACTGGGACAACAAGCACATCCGAACCAAGGTTTACGGCTGTATCCACCTGTCGAAGCCAGCGGATTAGGATAAAAGAAAGATCCGCCATCCAAGGAAACGCCAGAAATCAGTCCATTATAAAGTGTACGCTCCAACACATCGAAATACTTGGCATCGCCATGCAACAAGAACAGACGATAGTTGACATATACATTTCCAATGGCCGCACACGTTTCATTATAAGCAGAAGAATTGGGCAGTTCATAATTGTCGCCAAAGGCCTCGCCAGCATGACGGGCACCGATACCGCCGGTGATATAGATTTTCTTGCTGACGATATTCTCCCAAATTTTGTCCACTGCCTTAATATAGGACGAGTCACCCGTAATGGCTGCTACATCGGCCATACCGGCATACATATATGTGGCGCGAACAGCGTGCCCCACCGCCTCATCTTGCTTCAGGACCGGTTTATGCGCTTGACTGTAGGCATCCTTACGGTTTGTGTAGCCACGTGCGTCCAGGAAAAATTTAGCCTGATCCAGATATTTACGGTCACCCGTAACCAAATAGAGACGTACTAATGCCATCTCTGCAATCTGATGTCCGGGTACCAGTTTCTTCTGATCCGGTCCGTTACCGATTGCCTTACAAACACAATCGGCATATTTGATGGCAATATCCAAAAAATTGCGTTTACCGGTAGCCTGATAATGAGCCACAGCTCCTTCTACCATGTGTCCCAGATTATAAAACTCATGGCTGAGTTCTTCTACCTTTGTCCAACGCTCGGGACCGGCCCAGTCATGAGGATGCTCGGGATTCATGGTGCGGGCAGTATAAAGATAACCGTCAGGCTCCTGCGCACCAGCCACAATTACCAATACACTATCAATATACTTCTCCAGTTTTTTGTCCGGATAAGTCTGTAAAAGATAACTGGCTCCTTCAATAGTCTTATAGACATCGGTATCATCAAAAGAGAAGCCTTCCACCTTGTATTCGTCACTGGGATTGGCAGCTTTTACAAAATTCTCGTAACGGCCCGTCTCTTCACATTTATTGAAAGCCAGCGGGATGGTCACTTCGCGACTAGCCTTAAGACGCTGCCCCCAGAAGTTATCTGTCACCTTAACGGATGTGAAGGGAACAGGATCAATAGGATAGCCAGAATGTAAGGTTTCTTTCTGTGCGGCTAAACTGCCGACAAGTAAGGCAGCCACAGCCAATAAACATATTTTTTTCATGGTCAACAATCAATTTGTCGTGAAATATAGTATTACATCAGTCATCAAGTTTCTGTCCGACACGAATCACCGTAAAAGAATAAGAAGGCAACGTGTAAGCAAATCCCTGTCCTTGCACTTCCATATCTTCTTTTATCGGAATAACCTTTTCATCTTTCGGATTCCCCGTCAAAACAGTCTTTTGCGCAGTAGAATTGACGAATGTCACACCTTCCAATTCTATTTTGGCAGAGACCTCAACTGGCAACATATTTACCAGCTTCACAATGAAGTCACCGCTTACCGAATCTTTTACGACCGACACACCGACCCGTTTCTTTACATCATCCCGCCTGCTATCCAGCTTAATCGTAGAATCAAAATATTCGTTTCCGGCATTCTGACCATACATTTGTTGCGTATAGTAACCAACCGTCGGTTTCACTTCCTCATTATTGAAATAAATCAAATCGGGACGCCACTGGGTATGCCCTTCTTTTGCCAATAACGGAGCATAGGAAGTCATAGACACCACATCGGCATTACGCTCCACTGCTGTCAGATATAAGGCTTCGGAAAGAGCCGTTTCCAAGTTGCTGGGACGCCCTGGTAAGTGTGCTGCATATTCGCCTAAATAGACCTTCGACTTATTGCGATCATAGCGATCGTAATAATCTTGATTATGGATGAACCACCCCGGAGCCACATAATAATGTTCGTCCACCATCGGAACTCCCAAACGGGTAGCCAGTTTCCATCCTTCGTCATAATCAGTCCCTTCATAGAAAGGTCCAACCGTACCAATGACCGTCACCTCAGGATATTTTTCGCGAACGGCTTTATAAATCATCGTAAAACGTTCTTCGAAGACCTCGGTAATCAGATCCTCATTACCGATGCCAATGTATTTCAAGTTGAAAGGTTTGGGATGTCCAGCTTCTGCACGTTTCCTACCCCACTCTGTCTTACGGGCATCCCCGTTGGCATATTCTATCAAGTCGAGCACATCTTGGATATAAGCAGGCATTTCGTCCATCGGAATTCCTCCCTGCTGTCCTTTACAACCAATCTCATCCTTGGAATGATGGCTGCACGTACCTGAATTCTGACAAGGCACGCCCGCCGCCAATACAGGTACAGGCTCCGCACCTATATCCTCACAGAACTGGAAATATTCAAAGTAGCCCAAACCTCGTGTCTGGTGATATCCCCACAAGTTGCGCAAAGGTTTTCGGGCCTCCAAAGGACCGATGGAACCCTTCCAGTCATAAATATTGTCTATGCCATCGCCATGAGCGACACATCCGCCCGGGAAACGAACAAAACGAGGATGAAGGTCGGCCAACACCTGAGCTAAATCAGCACGTAATCCATTCTTGCGCCCCTTAAACGTATTCTGCGGAAAGAGCGAAACCATGTCAAAATGATAAGTGCCACTCACTTCCGGCCGCAGAGCCAGCTTAGCAGCACGTACATCCTCCTGCGCGGTCAACACGCCCTTGAGTTTCTTCCAGCTTTTTGAAGACACTTTTACCAAGGTCTTCCCCACTTCGTTTCCAGCCTGATCAAGCAGACAAACGACAACTTTCCCACCTTTATTTTCGCCAGCAATACGGGCAAAACAGGAAAAATCGTATTTTTCGCCCTTCTTCAGCGTTATTCCGTCATAACCATCGTTCAACAAAGATGCACCTACCTGCCGAATATCCAGAACAGCATAATGCGGATTATTCTCATGGACAGGATGTTCAGTCGCAATCTCCATACTACCCTGTCCATCCACACTCCAAGCATAGTTAGCGTCCCAACCTTGACGCGAACCATCTTTCGATGAATACTCAAAATCGCGGTTCTGCACCAGCTCGGCATATAGGCCACCATCAGCCGCATAGTTGATATCCTCAAAGAATATTCCTATCAAGTGGTCGCTAATACTTTTCCCCCGAGAAGCATCCACCTGAATGGTCGCTTTCAACGGCTTCAAACCGGCAAAACGCACTTGGTCTTCTTCCGCACGTTCGCCATACAACTGCTGACGGTATTTCTTATGATCGGCATAGCGGACCAGCCGCTCCACAGTTCCATAAGATACGCGTTGTTTCCAGCCTACTTCCTTTTTGCCGTTCAACATGACGCTCATTTCCATTGTTGGCAAAGGTGAAGACAGTTCGTAATTTCCCCGTTCTTCTTTGGTAAAATAACTCTGTGCCCCCCACTTCAGCAAATCGGGAGAGGCAGCATGAGCCAACACTTCTCCGCTTCGGGTAGCCGTCCAGATACAATGCCACGACCCATCAGCAGCATCCTGCATCAGCCGAGGAGAAAACATCTTCTTCTCGCTTCCCCAAGGACCAAAGTCACATTTCACATAGTCGTAACCGTCTGCCACAGGAAGCCATTTCCTTCCATCAGGACTCCATGCAAATCTTAATCCACTCTGCCCATCAGCATGTGCGTACGAGAACAAATAAACAGAATCGGGCTCGTTCGCCACTTTGTCTGTTCTTGCCTGTATAGGGAGGATTGTAACCAACAACAGACCTGTTACAATCCCCAATTTCAAAAGTGTTTTCATGATACCTATATATAATATGTTTGTGTGTTAAAAAGGATCCGGTTTTCACTTCACCCATACTACGCCACCCAGAGGCTGTACGCTCAACTGAAATTCTCCGTTTTCTTTTACCTTTTGCGTTTTCAGTTGCGGTTGCATCTTTTTGTCATCCGTATAGGCAGACACCGTAGAGCCACCCAGTTCGGGGAACGAAAGTTTCAGTTTCAAAGGTTCCTCCATCGCGTTGACAGCAGCCAAGTACCACTTGTCTCCGTGACGGCGAGCCAATACCACATACTTGCCAGGATAGCCGTCGATGAAACGGGTCTCATCCCAGGTAGTGGGTATCTGTTTCATAAAGTCCATGCAAATCTGAGGAGCGTCCGTCAGATTGTTGGGAGCCAACGCAAAATTCTGAATGGGATTCTGGAAAAGTACGGCCGTCGCCAGCTGGAAGACATCGGACGTCTTTCGGATACTCCCTCCGTCATTACCACGATTCAGCCGTTTGTTCAAGATTGTGCCACCAAACTCCATACAGCCCACCGTATTGCGGATGAACGGATGCAGGCAGGCATTGAACGCCTCGTTATCACAGGAATGCTGTTGGAAAACCAGGTTCTCGGAAGCCAAAACAGCCTCACTGCCCACATAGTTAGGATACATCCGCTCCCAACCGCGCGGCAGAGTACAGCCATGGAAGATAACCATCAGGCCGTGGTCATCGGCATCACTCAACACTTCCTCGTACAAGCGCATCGTTTCCTGCTTGTCACCTCCCCAGAAGTCCACTTTGATACCTTTCACACCCTGTTGTTGCATCCAGCGCATTTCGCGTTTGCGGATGATGGCGTTGTCCATTTTGTTCGTCGGGCTTTGGGTAATATCGTTCCAATAACCGCTGGAGCTGTACCACAGAAACACATCCACCTTCTTGCTCTTCGCATAGGCAATGAGCTGTTCCATACGTTCGTAACCGATATTCTTGTCCCACCACGCATCTATCAGAATATATTCGTACCCCATCTCGGCAGCCAGGTCGATAAAACGCACCTGGTCGTCATAGTTACAACTGTTGTCCTGCCAGAGGATCCAACTCCACGTACTACGGCCGAAACGGAAGTCGTGTGTCGTCGCATAACGAGGCGTCACCACATCCCAAGGTACAGTCGTTTCCACAATAGGCTTCAACGTAGCGCCTATCGTCAGCGTACGCCAAGGTGTACTGCCCGGCAGAGAAAAGGCAGGTTCTACCGTCCCGTTACCATTATTTTCTTCGGGCATGGGGAAAGCAATTCGATAAAGGCCATTGTCCGCATCGCTGAGGTGTGACCCGCAATAACGGCTGTCCACACCTGTCTCGCTGACCAGCACCCAACCGTCATCGCCTATTCTGAACAGACAGGGGAACGTATAGCCTTGTCCGTATTGCGAACGTTCGCTCATCGGAGCATCCGCCTTGTATTCTTCTTCATAACTGGGTTTGGTCCGCTTCCAGCCAATCATCGCATCACTCTGCGGACAAAGGAAAGTAGTGGTCTGTTGGGGAAAGTGGAAACCTGTCTTTTCCTCCATTACCCGCACGCTACCAGTTTCGCCCTGTCGGGGCAAAGTATAACGGAAAGCCACATCGTTGTTACTGATACGGAAAGTGACCGACATCGGTTTTCCTTCTGCATTGGAGAGATGGCACACCAGTTCATTGGCCTGATAGTGTACTTGTGAAGTCTTGATACGTGTCAGTTGGTAAGTTGTGTCTATCTGCGACGTTTCATGCTTCACCAGCTTCAAGCCGCTTGAGAAATCACCGACGTTCGTCTTCATTCCCAAAGGAGAAGCATTGACCATCTGTTTGCCATCGTAAGTCACCGAGTAAGATACTCCTGTCTCTCCTTCGTCAACTACTCTCAATCGCAATCGTCCGTCAGGACCGGTCATTTCCACATTCTGTGCCATCGAAGCCATTGCCACGAACAACAAGGCCCAAGTTGTTTTCAATCTCTTTTTCATGGTTTCTTTTCTTTATTCAATTCATAAGGTTATCAAATCCATCGCAGAGCAAATCTTTGACGTATCTGTCATACAATCTTTGCCATACGAATTATTAAGTGTCAAAAATACACATTTAAAAGTTTACATACAAACATATCACCGCAAAAAAAACAAATTCCCCCTAAAAAAGCAGAACTTCCATCCATTTCCTCCAATATTCCATGCAGACAAAGAAGAAATCCCAAAACTGTTTCTTACTTTTGCAACACTAAAAACAAAAGAATATCCATGGCAGGCATCTATATCCACGTCCCTTTCTGCAAGACGCGGTGCGTCTATTGCGACTTCTACTCTACCACACGCGGCGACTTGAAGCAACGCTACATCGACGCTCTGTGCGAGGAGCTCACGATGCGCCGCGACTACCTGCAAGGCGAGACCGTCCGTACCGTCTATTTTGGTGGTGGTACCCCCTCGCAACTTGAAGAAGAAGATTTCCGTCACGTCTTCGATACCCTGTCCGATATCTATGGCCTTGACGCCTGTGAAGAGATTACATTAGAAGCCAACCCCGATGACTTGACCGAAGACTACATAGCCATGCTTCGCCGCCTGCCCTTCAACCGCATCAGCATGGGCATCCAGACCTTCGACGACGCGACCCTCCGTCTGCTGAACCGCCGTCACGATGCCCGCCAGGCCATCGAAGCCGTCGGCCGCTGCCGCCGGCATGGTTTCCGC
>DXAV01000075.1 GCA_019116805.1 Candidatus Bacteroides merdavium
ATATGAGAACTGACCCCGAATACGACATACAGGTTTAACAAAACAATAGCGACTGCTACTATAAGGTTCATAGTGACAGCCGCTATTTTTGTATATAAAGGTTTAATACCTGTAGTTTACAGAATGCTTACTTTCAACCCCAATAGGTCGTTCTTTTCTGAGCAGAATAATGAAAAATAGTATGAACTTTGCAACGATTTTCAAAAAAGAAGAATATGAATAAATATACCGTCAGACGTTACCTGCTGTTCGTCGCCTCGCTCTTCATTAATGCATTCGGCATTGCCTTCATCACCAAAGCCCTGCTGGGAACATCACCCATCACGAGTGTAACCTACGTGCTGAGCCTGTTTACGCCCTTCACAATGGGTATATGGACCATCTTGCTCAACCTGCTGTTCGTTGTTCTCGAACCCTTTTTGATGACACGCAAGGATTTGAAAGACGACCTGCGGATGTACCTGCTCCAAATCCCTATCTCGTTCTGCTTCGGCCTGTTCATCGATTTCTCCATGTTTATGCTTTCCTGGCTACAACCTTCGGCTTACGCTACACAAGTAGTGGTACTACTGGTCGGCTGCGTGATTCTGGCACTCGGCATCGCCCTTGAGGTCAAAGCCAACGCCGCCATGATGGCAGGAGAATACTTTGTAAAGACCATCACCCGACGTTTCCACGGAGAGTTCGGTTACGTAAAGTTAGGATTTGACATAACGCTGCTCACCATTGCCTGCATCCTTTCGCTCGTTTTCCTGTCCGACATTCAAGGCGTACGCGAAGGAACAGTAGTATCCGCCTTGCTGGTAGGCCCCATCGTACACTTCGTCAGCCCGGCCTACCACCTCTTCGACCGCTGGATCAATCCTCCCAGCCAACAGACCTACACGACTTCCACTCGACAGACAAACGCCATCATCACCATCGCCCGCGAATATGGAAGCGGAGGACATCTGCTGGGTGAAAGACTTGCCAAGGAACTGGGCCTCAAATTATACGATCGGGAATTCATCCGCATGGCCGCGCAGCGAAGCGGCATAGACGAGCAGTACATTGTAAAGAACGAACAGTCCATTCCATCCTTTTGGCTGAAATGTATCCTCTCAAAGAACAGCGAACAACCAGTGGAAGCCAGCCTCTCGGCAGACGACCTATTGTTCGTGTCCGAAAGTCGGATTGTACAGGAGTTGGCCACCCAAGGGCCTTGTATCATCGTGGGCCGTTGTGCCGACTTCGTACTGAAAGACCATCCGAAGGCGGTGAAGGTGTTCTGCTACACCGACTTGGAAAGTGCCACAATCCGCTGTGTCAACGATTACGGCATTCCTCAAGAAGAGGCCGAAGCGGAAATCCGCCGCATCAACCGCAACCGAATCCACCATTATGAATACTACACCGGCCAGAAATGGGGCGAACCACATCACTACCACCTGATGCTCAATACGGGGAGTATCGGCATGGAAACAGCCTGCAGACTGGTAAAAGAGGTTTATCAGAGTATGATCCAAGCATAACGGTAAAAAGACCAGGCACAAAAAAAGCCGCCCTCATCAGGCGGCTTTTCTTACTTTTGTATGCGGATAAAACTTATTCTGCCAGTTTGTTGTCAGAACCCAGCACATTGATGATTTTGTGCTTGTAGAGTTTTTCCATGTTGTCGCGAGCCGGTCCCAGGTACTTGCGAGGGTCGAATTCAGCCGGTTTCTCAGCGAATACCTTGCGGATAGCGGCAGTCATGGCCAAGCGAGAGTCGGAGTCGATGTTGATCTTGCAAACTGCAGACTTGGCAGCCTTACGCAATTCGTCTTCGGGGATACCGATAGCAGCTTCCAGCTTGCCACCATACTTGTTGATTGTATCAACTTCTTCCTGAGGTACTGAAGAAGATCCGTGCAGAACGATGGGGAATCCCGGCAGTTTCTCCATAACGGCGTCGAGAACTTCGAATGCCAAAGGAGGAGGAACCAGACGACCCGTAGCAGGATCTACGTGGCATTGTTCGGGTTTGAACTTGTAAGCACCATGAGAAGTACCGATAGAGATAGCCAAGCTGTCGCAACCCGTACGAGTAGCGAAGTCGATTACTTCTTCAGGGTCAGTATAAGTGTGATGTTCGGCAGATACTTCATCTTCTACACCGGCCAATACACCCAGCTCGCCTTCTACAGTTACATCAAACTGATGAGCGTAGTCAACAACCTTCTTAGTCAAAGCTACGTTCTCTTCGTAAGGCAGGTGAGAACCGTCGATCATTACAGAAGAGAAGCCCATGTCGATGCAAGACTTGCAGAGTTCGAAGCTGTCACCGTGGTCAAGGTGGAGCACGATTTCAGGATGAGCGCAACCCAGTTCCTTAGCATATTCTACAGCACCTTCAGCCATGTAACGCAGCAGAGTCTGGTTAGCATAGTTACGTGCACCCTTAGAAACCTGCAGGATAACCGGAGACTTGGTTTCAACAGCAGCCTTCACGATAGCCTGCAACTGCTCCATATTATTGAAGTTGAAAGCCGGGATAGCATATCCGCCCTTAATGGCACGAGCAAACATATCTCTTGTGTTTACAAGGCCTAAATCTTTGTAATTAACCATTTTGTTTAAAAGTTTATAGTTAGTGAATCAAATTCTGTGCAAAAGTACACATTCTCGTTCAAATAGAGGGCGACAATCCAACTAAAAAAACTCTTCAAACAAAAGAAAAACAAACATTTTTCAAGTGTTTGAAGAGTTTTAACAAAAGATTGTAAAGTCCAGGTTGCAAGTTCGGAAGACTGCCAACAAGGAAGAGGAACTACTTTTTCAGGTAAATGATGGTCGGCAGGTGGTCGCTGTAACCGTTCAGCCACGTGCGTCCGCCGTGCGTGCGCAGCGGGGAGCCCTTGTACTTGCCATCCTGCTGGATGAGATAATCACGGTAGAATACCTCATGATGGTCATAACGCAATCCGCGACGCTTCTTCAACAAAGGTTTCGACAGGACAATCTGGTCGAACAGGTTCCACTTGCCGCGATAGAGCAACGTCCCTACCTCTTCGTCCTGCAGCGTTTCCCACCAGGGATTGTAGAAATCGGCCTTCTTAACCTCCTTTATATATTTACGCGCACCCAACGTCTGCAGACTCTCATCCATCGGGTCATCGTTCATGTCGCCCATCACAAGAAGCTTCAGTTTGCGGTCTTCCTTCCGCAAGGAGTCGGCCAAGGCCTTTACCTGCCGCGCCGCATGCACACGTACCGGCGACTGGGCGCCACGCGAAGGCCAGTGGTTGACAATAACACACACACGCTCATCCGCCATGCGTCCGTCCACTATCAGGAAGCCGCGTGTCAGGTGCACCGTATCACCCTGATAAGGCTCGGACAAGACGAGTTTCGAGCGGGTCACTTCAAACTGCTGCGGATCGTAAAGCAAAGCACAATCAATACCGCGTTTGTCAGGTCCTTCGTAGTGGATATACTTGTATGCGGAGAGAGAGGGTTGCTTCAACAGGTCGTCCAGCACACGGTTGTTCTCCACCTCGGCCACTCCGATGAAGGCCGGTCCTTGCGGAACCTTGTCGCGCGACAGGGAAGAAAGTACCCGAGCCATATTCGCTAACTTGGCTTCATACTTCTTCGAATTCCACTTATAACTGCCGTCGGGCAGAAAGTCGTAGTCGTTCTTACCGACATCGTGAATGGTATCGAACAGATTTTCAAGATTGTAGAACGCAACGCTATACAGATTACGTTTCTCGTTTTGTGCCCCTAAAATAGCGGTACAGAGGCAAAACGTCATTAGAAAGAATAGTTTTTTCATATTTATACAGGTTATTCCGCTACAAAAGAAAGAAATAAAACGAGATAATCCTATTTTTTTCCTGAACTTTTTTCGATTTCTAAAGAAATAGCACTATCTTTGCACCCTGAAAACTAAAAAGACCATTACACCACTATTTGTTACCAGCAATAGTAAACGAAATAAAAAATTAAAAACAATATCGAAATGAAAAAAGGTATTCATCCCGAAAATTACCGTCCGGTAGTATTCAAAGATATGTCAAACGGTGACATGTTCCTGTCTCGCTCAACTGTTAACACAAAGGAGACAATCGAATTTGAAGGCGAAACTTATCCGTTGGTAAAACTGGAAATCTCCAGCTCTTCTCACCCGTTCTACACTGGTAAGTCTAAGCTGGTTGACACCGCCGGTCGTGTAGATAAGTTCATGAGCCGCTACGCAAAGAGCCAGAAGAAATAATTCCCTTCTTAATAAAAGGTTAAAGAAAAGCGGATGCATCCCAAGGTGCATCCGCTTTCTTTTTTATACTCCAGCCGCGGAATTTTGTTTGCCCAGCTTAAAACACTCTTTTCTCCAGCTTAAAACATAGGTTTGCCCAGCTTAAACAAATGTTTTAGGCTGGGCAAACGAACGCTTTAAGCCGGGTAAACCAATTACCCGACTCCGACATATACTTATTTACGGAAAGGCGGTTTCACCACCACGGCCTTCAACTTGCGGCCGCGCATGTCGATGCAGATTTCCGTACCGGGCTTGCTGAACTCGGTTTTTACATACCCCATACCGATACCTATCTTGCGCGTAGGTGACATGGTACCCGAAGTAACATTCCCGATCACTTCCCCATCCGCATCCAGCAGTCCATAACCATGACGAGGAATACCGCGGTCTATCATCTCAAAACCTACCAGTTTGCGGGTCACGCCCTCAGCCTTCTGCTTCTCCAGCATCGCGCGGTTGGTGAAGTTCTTGCCGTCCACAAACTTGGTTATCCAGCCCAAACCGGCCTCGATGGGCGAAGTGGTATCATCAATATCATTGCCATAGAGACAGAAGCCCATCTCCAGACGGAGCGTATCGCGGGCTCCCAGGCCTATGGGTTTGATACCAAACTCGGCTCCGGCTTCAAAAACGGCATCCCAAATCTTCATGGCCGCCTCGGGATAGAAATAAAGCTCAAAGCCGCCTGCACCCGTATAGCCGGTATTGGAGATGATGACATCCTTCTCGCCTGCGAATTCGCCATGAGTAAACGTATAATAAGGCAAAGACGGCAAGTCAATCGGCGTCAGCTTCTGCAAAGCCTCGATGGCTTTAGGACCTTGTACGGCCAGCTGCCCCATACGGTCGGAAGCATTCTCCAGCTCGGCGCCGGCGGCATTGTGTGTCACACACCAGTTCCAGTCCTTCTCTATGTTGGCAGCATTCACCACCAACATATATTTTTCAGGCTCATAGCAATAGACCAACAGGTCGTCCACGATGCCGCCCGTCTCGTTGGGAAAGCAGGTGTATTGCACCTTGCCCGGCGTCAGCACAGCCACGTTGTTGGAGGTCACCGCCTGCAAGAAATCCAAAGCCTTGGGACCTTTCACCCAAAACTCGCCCATGTGTGACACGTCGAACACGCCTACACCTTGGCAGACAGTCATGTGTTCGTCAATAATACCCGAATATTCAATCGGCATGTTATATCCCGCAAACTCGTGCATCTTGGCACCCAGCGAGATGTGTTTCTCGGTAAATGGAGTGGTTTTCATGATATATCAAAATAGTAAGTAGTCAAACATCATCAGCGTGCAGCTACCAGTTCGGCAATCTTGACGACCACCATCATGGCTTTCTCCATACTCTGGATGGGCACAAACTCATAACGGCCGTGGAAGTTGAGTCCGCCGGCAAAAATGTTGGGGCAAGGCAATCCCTTGAACGAAAGCTGCGCTCCGTCCGTACCGCCACGAATGGCTTTTACATGAGGCTCCACACCGGCATCCTTCATGGCCTGGAAAGCGATGTCGATGACATGCATCACCGGCTCTATCTTCTCGCGCATGTTGTAGTACTGGTCGTGCAGATCGAGCGTGGCCGTACCCTCACCATATTCAGCATTGATTTTACGGACAAGGTGTTCCATCTCCTGCTTGCGGCTCTCGAAGCGAGTACGGTCATGATCGCGGATAATATAAGAAACCACCGTCTGCTCTACTTCGCCGCTGATACCTACCAGGTGATAGAATCCTTCGTAACCTTCTGTATGCTCGGGCGTCTCGTGACTGGGCAACATGGCCATAAAACGGTTAGCCACCCGAATAGAGTTGATCATCTTGTGCTTGGCATAGCCCGGATGCACGTTGCGGCCCTTGAACGTAATCTTGGCCGAAGCGGCGTTGAAGTTCTCAAACTCCAGTTCGCCTACCTCACCACCGTCCATCGTGTAAGCCCAGTCGCAACCGAACTTCTCCACATCGAACTTATGGGCACCGAGGCCTATTTCCTCGTCAGGATTGAAGCCGATGCGTATCTTTCCATGCTTGATTTCAGGGTGTTCCTGCAAATAGACAATGGCTGAAACAATTTCGGCAATACCCGCCTTGTCATCAGCACCAAGCAACGTCTTGCCGTCGGTCACGATCAAGTCCTCCCCCTTGTGGTCGAGCAGTTCGGGGAATTGAGAGGGAGACAGCACTATATTTTCTTCGGCACAAAGTACAATGTCCTTGCCGTCATAATTTTCCACCTTACGCGGCGACACGTTCTTGCCGCTCATATCGGGGCTTGTATCCATGTGAGCAATGAAACCTACCGTAGGCAACGGCTTGTCCGTATTGGCGGGAAGCGTGGCAAACAGGTAGCCATTATCATCCAATGTAACCTCCTTCAGACCCAAGGATTCCAATTCTTCCTTCAAATAGCGGGCAAAAACCATCTGCCCCGGCGTACTGGGAGTGACACCCGTCTCTTCGCTCGACTGGGTGTCGAAGCTGACATACTTCAAAAAGCGTTCTACTAAAGTCATATCATTCAAAATATCTAATTCAACAAAACAGTTTATTGTGCCCGTAAAGGTAGGAAAAGGGGCGTGAATTGCCAAGCAATCCACGCCCCTTTTTTATCTTCCACTTAACGATTTGTCAATCAAAAGCAGCTACTGCCGTCGAAGCAATGCGTACAGAGCTTGCACTTGGGCAGGCCGATGCTCTCGACCAGCGTCTCCAGCGTGTTGAAGCGCAGGGAGGTGAAGCCGAAACGCTCGCGCATGATTTCCACCATGCGGTTGTACTCGGGCGAGCCGGTCGTGGCATACTTGTCGAGGTTCTTGTTCTCATCGCCCTCCAGCTCCTTGATGATGCGGCGCGTAATCAGTTCCAGCGGACTCTTGGAAGCGGTGAAGCCGATGAAGGGGCAGGAATAGATGAGCGGCGGACAGGCGATGCGGATGTGTACTTCCTTGGCGCCGTACTCGTAGAGCACCTTCACGTTGTCGCGAAGCTGCGTGCCGCGCACGATGGAGTCGTCGCAGAAAAGCAGACGCTTGCCCTGAAGCATGGCGCGGTTGGGGATGAGCTTCATCTTGGCCACGAGGCTGCGCATCTCCTGACGGCTGGGGGTAAAGCTACGGGGCCAGGTCGGGGTATATTTGGCAATGGCGCGGTGATAAGGGATGCCCTTGCCTTCGGCATAGCCCAAGGCCATGCCCACGCCCGAGTCGGGGATGCCGCAGGTGCAATCCACTTCGGAAGGATCAGTCTGACCCATTTTCACTCCACTGGTGAAACGCACTTCCTCGACGTTGCGGCCTTCGTAGCACGACGTGGGGAAGCCGTAATACACCCACAGGAAAGAACAGATCTGCATTTTCTCTTCCGGCTTGCGCATCTGCTCGATGCCTTCGGCACGCAGGCGGACAATCTCGCCCGGACCGAGGTAACGGTCCACTTCATAATCGAGATTGGGGAAGCTGCTGGACTCGCTGGTAACCGCATAGGCACCGTCCTTGCGTCCGATAACAATCGGCGTACGTCCCCACTTGTCGCGGGCCGCGATAATGCCGTCTTCTGTCAACAAGAGCATAGAGCAGGATCCCTGGATACGTCTATACACATTCTCGATACCCTCTACAAAGTTCTTTCCCTGGATAATGAGCAGGGCTATCAGCTCCGTCTGATTGGTCTGGCCGGAGCTAAGCTCGGAAAAATGCATGTTCTGCTTGAGCAACTCAGCCTCCAGTTCGACAATATTTGCAATCTTGGCCACCGTGACAATGGCAAAACGTCCCAAATGGGAATTCAGAATGATAGGTTGCGCATCCGTATCGCTGATAATACCGATACCGGAATTCCCCTTGAACTTGTCCAGTTCATCTTCAAACTTCGTACGGAAATAAGTACTTTCCAAATTGTGGATGGAGCGGTTGAAACTGTGAGCCTCCCCGTCGTAGGTGGCCATACCGCCACGTTTCGTTCCTAAATGAGAATTGTAGTCTGTACCATAAAATAAATCAGTCACGCAACTATCTTTAGCGACTGTACCGAAGAAACCTCCCATATATCTCTTTATTTTATTATTAATGTCCGTTTTCAAGAAAACGATTGCAAATGTACAAATAAGTCGGCAGGCAACATGCTGCTTTACCCAGTTTTTTTATGCAAAAAAATACGTCCTGCAGGAAATAATCCTGCAGGACGCCCCAACTGAGAACCTATTGAATTATCTTTTTACCCTACTCAGTTTTTCCATTTCTTCACGGATTTCAAGTCGTCTGCCGTGGCTTCCATCAGGCTCAGGGCAAAGCCGCCGCTACGTGCTTCCTTGACGGACATCTTGGTCTTGCTGGTCACAATACCCTTCTTGATCTGATAAGAAGTGGGGTTGTCCTTGTAGTCAGCATCCTTACCATCGGCGTAAAGGGTGGCCACGTATTTTTTGTCGGCATCAAGGAAGTCAAGCTTGAATTCGGCCGTACGGGCGTTCTCGTCGGTAATGCCGCCCACGAACCAGTTGTTGCTACCCTTGGCCTTGCGGGCAATGGTGATGTAGTCACCCGGCTCGGCTTCGATGTACTTGCTTTCATCCCAATCAACAGCCACATCCTTGATGAACTGGAAGGCATCCATATGCATCTCGTAGTTGTCCACCAGGTCGGCAGCCATCTGCAAGGGACTATAAAGAGTGACGTAGAGAGCCATCTGTTTGCAGAGGGTGGTTTGTACTTGCCCGTGAGGTAGGTCACCCATAAAGTCGAGCTTGATATCGAAGATACCCGGCGTATAGTCCATCGGACCACCGATGAGGCGGTTAAACGGCAAAAGCGTAGTATGGAAAGGCTTGCTGCCACCGAAGGCTTCATACTCGGTACCACGGGCCGACTCGTTGCCAATCAGGTTGGGGTACGTGCGGCAAAGGCCGGTAGGACGAACAGCCTCGTGGCCGTTGACCATAATCTTATATTCTGCAGCCTTCGTCACAGCGTACAAATAGTGATTGTTCATCCACTGACCATAATGGTATTCGCCTCGAGGAATGATATCACCCACATATCCGCTTTTCACAGCGTTGTATCCGTTGTCCATCATAAACTGGTAGGCTTTGTCCAGATGACGCTCATAATTACGTACGGAAGCAGAGGTCTCATGATGCATCATCAGCTTCACGCCTTTACTCTTGGCGTATGCATTCAGCATCTTCACATCAAAGTCAGGATAAGGAGTCACAAAGTCGAACACGTAGTCCTTCGACTTTCCGAACCAGTCTTCCCAGCCTTCGTTCCATCCTTCTACAAGCACCTGGTCGAAACCATGTTCAGCGGCGAAGTCGATGTATTTCTTCACATTCTCATTATTGGCACCGTGACGGCCGTTGGGCTTCAGTGTCGAATAATCTGTCTGTCCCAGCTTTACCGAAGGCAGGTCATCGGTATAGGCCCATGTACTCTTGCCGGTAATCATTTCCCACCATACGCCAACGTACTTCACAGGCTTAATCCATGATACATCTTCATAAGCGCATGGTTCATTCAAATTCAGCGTAATGCGCGAGGCAAGGATATCACGGGCATCGTCACTCACGATGACCGTACGCCACGGAGAAACGCAAGGAGCCTGTAAATAACCCTTGTTACCCTGTGCATCGGGAGTCAGCCAAGATTCAAATATCAAATTCTTGTCATCCAGATTGAGATGCATACAAGCATAATCCACCAAGGCAGCTTCGTGCAGATTGATGTAAAGGCCGTCAGCTGTCTTCATCTGCAAAGCCGTCTGTACGCCTGTCGGAGAGAAGGGGGTCTGCGAGGAGTTAGGTGTAATGGCACCTTCCATCAAGCCGCGAATTTCCGTCAGCTTCGATTCTGTATAATCATACTCTTGTGTATCATAGTCGCCCGGAATCCAAAAAGCTTTGTGGTCACCCGTCATGGCAAACTGAGTATGTTCCTCTTTAATGACGAAGTAATTGAGATTCTTTTGTAAGGGAAACTCGTAACGAAAACCCAGTCCGTCGTCGAAAAGTCGAAAACGGATGACGATGTGACGAGACTGTGCCTGCTGGTTCAGCGTCACAGCCATTTCATTGTAATGATTACGAATCTCCTTTTCCTCACCCCATACAGGCTGCCAAGTTTCGTCGAACGTGGAAGTCTTTACATCAGCCAGCACAAAACCGTTCATCAGCCCCGGATCGTCCTTCAACTCCAATCCCAGTTTGGAAGGTTTGATAACCGCCTTTTCTTTATAATACAGTTCATACACAGGCTCCCCTTGTGCGTTCACCGTAAATTCCAACCGGAGTTGTCCATTGGGCGAAACAAGTTGCTCCGCATACGCTACACCGGCTATACCAAGAAATACTAACAGCAATAAAAATTTAGACGTGAATGTTTTCATGTTTCTCATGTGTAATAAAAATCTTTGCTGACAAAGATAAAAAAAGGTAGAACAAGCAATTCTATTATTTATCCGGAAAGGCAGACAAAGATACAGCAAACGTTTGCATACCAAGCGTTATAGCGGTTTCCAGCCAATACAGGACATCCACTTCCACAGTAATCCCCTCACCTGTTTTTATATATAGGTACCGTTTTTTAGAGTATTTAATACAAAATACCCATCTTTAGTGGGTACATATTTAGCAGAAAGTCATTACTTTTGTGAGTGGAAAAACAATTTTCCGCAACGAGATATAAAAAAAACAACAATCTAACCCCTAAATCCTATGTTGACTCAACTCATCAATGCCCGCATCCTGACTCCTCAAGGATGGTTGAAAGATGGTTCCGTACTGATAAGAGACGGAAAAATTCTGGAAGTTACCAATTGTGATCTGGCTGTTATCGGCGCGACGCTCATTGACGTCAAAGGTATGTATGTTCTACCCGGTGGTATCGAAATCCATGCCCATGGTGGCGGTGGACGCGATTTCATGGAATGTACCGAAGATGCCTTCCGCCAAGCAGTACAGACACACATGAAATATGGTACGACCAGTATCTTTCCCACTATGTCATCTTCCACCGTTCCTATGATTGAGCAGGCAGCCGAAACATGTACAAAATTAATGGCCGAACCTGACAGTCCTATTTTGGGACTCCATCTTGAAGGGCATTATTTCAACATGGCCATGGCCGGCGGTCAAATTCCTGAAAACATCAAAAATCCCGACCCGAACGAATATATACCGCTCGTAGAGCGCTGGGCATGCATCAAACGTTGGGATGCAGCTCCCGAACTGCCAGGTGCCATCCAATTCGGAAAATACATTTCAGGAAAAGGTATTCTAGCATCTGTAGGCCATACACAAGCCGAGTTCGAAGACATCCTGGCCGCCCACGAAGCCGGATATACCCATGCGACACACTTCTACAACGCCATGCCGGGCTTCCACAAACGCCGCGAGTACAAATACGAAGGTACGGTGGAAAGTATCTACCTGCTGGACGATATGACTGTTGAAGTAGTCGCCGATGGTATCCATGTTCCGCCCACTATCCTCCGACTGGTATATAGAATAAAAGGAGTAGAGCGTACCTGCCTCATTACCGATGCCCTGGCTTGCGCTGCCAGCGACAGTAAAGAAGCTTTTGACCCACGCGTCATCATCGAAGACGGTGTCTGCAAGCTGGCCGACCGTTCAGCCTTGGCAGGAAGTGTGGCTACAATGGACCGACTGATCAGAACCGTTGTCCAGAAAGCAGACATTCCTCTGGCGGATGCCATTCGCATGGTCTCTGAAACCCCAGCTAAGATTATGGGGGTATATGACCGAAAGGGTTCGTTGCAACGAGGTAAAGATGCAGATATCATCGTCATGGATGACAATCTGAACATACGCGCTGTATGGGCAATGGGAAAACTCGTTCCTGATACCTATAAAATATAATCAAGACACCGAAACCCTGTTACTTTACTTAAATACAATCAATTTATGAAGACAAATCTTAGCTCACAGATCACTCTGAACAGAGTGTCCACCAGGTACTATCGCCCGGAGAATGCTTTCGAGCGCTCTGTACTGACAAGGCTGGAAAAAATCCCTACCGACATCTACGAAACAGCAGAAGAAGGTGCCGACCAGATAGCCCGCGACATAGCCCAGCTGATACGTGACAAACAGAAGGCTGGACGCTTCTGCGTATTGGCTCTGGCAGGCGGCAATTCTCCCCGCAACGTATATGCCAATTTGGTGCGTATGCACAAGGAAGAAGGACTGAGTTTCCGTAATGTCATTGTGTTCAACCTATACGAATATTATCCACTGGTTCCCGAAGCCGCAACAAGCAACTTGAACGCTCTGAGAGAAATGCTCCTCGACCATGTAGATATTGACAAACAAAACATTTTCAGTCCCGATGGAACGATCGCCAAAGATACCATCTTTGAATACTGCCGTCTCTACGAGCAACGTATTGAAAGTTTCGGCGGACTGGATATCGCCCTGCTGGGCATCGGACGTGTGGGCAACATTGGTTTCAATGAGCCGGGCTCCCGTCTGAACTCTACCACACGACTGATTCTGCTCGACAGTGCTTCACGTAACGATGCCGCCAAGATATTCGGAAGCATTGACAATACACCGATCAGTTCCATCACCATGGGTGTGTCCACCATTCTGTCTGCCAAGAAAATTTACCTCATTGCCTGGGGTGAAGAAAAGGCCCAAATGGTGAAGGAATGCGTAGAAGGATCCATTACGGACACGATTCCGGCTTCATACCTGCAAACTCACAACAATGCCCACATCATCACAGATCTTTCGTCAGCTTCCAATCTGACACGTATTCAGCGTCCCTGGTTAGTAACGTCCTGCGAATGGAACGACAAGCTCATTCGCAGTGCCATCGTTTGGTTGTGCCAACTGACAGGCAAGCCTATCCTGAAACTGACAAACAAAGACTACAACGAAAACGGTCTGAGCGAATTGTTGGCTCTCTATGGCTCTGCCTACAACGTGAACATCAAAATATTCAATGACCTGCAACACACCATTACCGGATGGCCAGGTGGCAAGCCGAATGCAGACGATACTTACCGCCCCGAACGTGCTTTGCCCTATCCCAAGCGCGTCATCATCTTCTCGCCTCACCCCGACGACGACGTTATCTCCATGGGAGGTACCTTGCGCCGCCTGGTAGAACAAGGCCACGATGTTCATGTAGCTTATGAAACGAGCGGTAACATTGCCGTTGGCGATGAGGAGGTGATCCGTTTCCTGCACTTCATCAATGGTTTCAATCAACTATTTAATGACAGTGCAGATCAGGTCATCAATGAAAAATATGCAGAAATTCGCAAATTCCTTCGCGAAAAGAAAGATGGTGACATGGATACACGCGATATTCTCACCATTAAAGGACTTATCCGCCGCGGCGAAGCACGTACAGCTTGTACGTACAACAATATTCCGTTGGATCACTGTCATTTCCTTGACCTGCCTTTCTATGAAACAGGCAAGATTCAAAAAAATCCAATTAGCGAAGCTGATATTGAAATAGTCCGCAATCTGTTGCGCGAAGTAAAACCTCACCAGGTCTTTGTGGCTGGCGATTTAGCAGACCCCCATGGCACACATCGTGTTTGCACAGACGCTGTATTCGCTGCTATCGACTTGGAAAAGGAAGAAGGTGCTGAATGGTTAAAAGATTGCCGCATATGGATGTATCGTGGTGCTTGGGCTGAATGGGAAATCGAGAACATCGAAATGGCTGTGCCCATCAGTCCAGAAGAACTGCGTGCCAAACGTAATTCCATCCTGAAGCACCAGAGCCAAATGGAAAGCGCTCCGTTCCTTGGCAACGACGAACGCCTCTTCTGGCAACGAAGCGAAGATCGTAACCGTGCTACAGCCAACCTGTATAACAGTTTAGGTTTGGCCAGCTACGAAGCGATGGAAGCATTTGTGGAATACATCCCGCTATAATATTCCTTCCAAACCAATAAAAAAATGAGAATGATAATTAATCTGTCATTCTCATTTTTTGTTATAATATAATGCCATTATTCTGTCCTGCTACCCTTTCTTTGATTTCCTGTACTCTTTGGGTGATAGACCCATAATTTTGCTGAACAGGCGTGAAAAATAGAACATATCCTCTATACCCACTTTATAACAGATCTGATTGATTTTCATGTCGGTCGTATCCAACAAAGAACAGGCATATTGTACCTTCAACAGATTAAAATAGGCCGACGGACTATGCCCAGTCTTCTGTCTGAACAAGGCAGAAAAATGGGAAGGCGAATACCCCGCATGTACAGCCAGATCCTGCAAGGAGACATGTTTCTCCATATTCTCCTTCATATAATGAATGGCACGTTCCACCACATCCGATTCATTTGTCCGGCTACCAGCATTCCGATATTGCTGGACATAACGCAGCGAACCCAGAAAATAATGAAACAGGGAAGAGACATACAATAAGTTTTCATTCGTATATCCCGATTTCAGTGTAGCAAACATCTCCTCGAACAAGGCAAGACGATCACTGATACGTGAATGGATATCCGGTCTGATGTCCATGGGATGGACGGCGTCCTTGGCATAATGCGGTGCCATTTCACCTTTGAAGTGTATCCAATAAATGGTCCATGGGTTGGCATTGTCCGCTCCATAGGCATGAGGGATAGTCGCTGGAAGGATAAAATACTGATTGGCAGAAACCGTATAAGTATGCTCTCCGATGCGATACCAACCACCTCCGTCTATACAGTAGATAAAGACATATTGATTGATAGGAACCTTACGTTCGCGACAATGATGCATTGCCTTCGGAAAATATCCGATATCTGTAATGTGCAACTTGGCCAGCAAAGGATGAGCCTCCATACCTTCCACTATCAGTTTGGGAAGTACCAATAACTGTTCTCCCTGAAATCCGTCTTTTAGTTCTATCATAAAAAAACTATCTTTGATGCCCACTCAGCAAACATACACAACAAAAATGGAATATACAAATAAAATCGTAATATTGTCCATATACAGGATAAGACTCTCTATTTTTCAGTTCACAGACAGTTCTTACTTTTGCAACAGAAAACAAATAGTTCATCTGATAACATGAAAACGTACAACAAAGGCTTCATCTATTTCATCTGCCTGGTATCTGCCATGGGCGGATTGCTGTTCGGTTACGACTGGGTTGTCATCGGCGGCGCCAAGATTTTCTACGAACAGTTCTTCGGCATTGCCGGCGATCCTGCCATGCAGGGACTGGCCATGAGCATCGCTTTGGCCGGATGCCTCATCGGTGCATTGACGTCGGGCATGCTGGCCGACAAGCTGGGACGCAAACCGCTGCTTCTGCTCTCGGCTCTGATTTTTGTACTGACCGCCTATGGTACAGGCGCCTTCAGTAACTTCCACTATTTCCTGCTGGCCCGTTTCGGCGGAGGCATTGCCATCGGTATTGCATCGGGCTTGTCGCCCATGTACATTGCCGAAGTGGCACCAACCCATATCAGAGGAAAACTGGTGTCGCTCAATCAGCTGACAATCGTTATCGGTATTCTGGCCGCACAGATAGTCAACTGGTTACTTGTCAGCGACGATATGACATGGAATATAGCCATGGCTTGGCGCTGGATGTTCTGGTCGGCCGCCTTCCCTGCCCTGGCTTTCCTTATATTGGCTGCCTTTATTCCCGAAAGCCCACGATGGCTGGCCATGACGGGACAACGTGAACGAGCCACCCAAATCCTGACCCACATCGGAGGCAACACGTATGCACAGAGTGAATTGTCATCCCTGCAAAGCGACATGGAGAACAAGCAGAAGCAGGGAGGCCTGTCGCTGCTCTTCAGCAAACCCTACCGACGGGTACTGACGCTAGGCATCATCGTGGCCATGTTTCAGCAATGGTGTGGCACAAACGTCATTTTCAACTATGCTCAAGAGGTCTTTCAGTCGGCAGGCTACGATGTGGACAATACGTTCATCAACATCGTCGTGACGGGCATCGCCAATCTAGTCTTCACGTTCGTGGCTATCTATACCGTTGACCGCTTGGGACGACGTGCGCTGATGTTGCTTGGTGCGGGCGGACTGGCCGGCATCTACCTGATACTCGGCACCTGCTACTACTTCGAAGTCAGCGGCATCTTCATGGTCGTGCTGGTGGTGGCTGCCATTGCCTGCTATGCCATGACACTGGGACCCGTCACTTGGGTACTGTTGTCCGAGATCTTCCCCAACAAAGTGAGGGGTGTGGCCGTGGCTACCGGCACCTTTGCCCTGTGGGTGGCCAGCTTCATCCTGACCTACACCTTCCCCTTCCTGAACAAAGCACTGGGGACGGCCGGTACTTTCTGGATCTATACGGCCATCTGTGCCGCCGGTCTTGTCTTCTTCCTCTTCCGCATGCCCGAAACAAAAGGCAAGTCGCTGGAGCAGTTGGAAAAGGAAATGGTAAATGAATGACGAAGGAAACGGCCGAACCAAACCAAAGGCTATTTCCTTACCATCACTTTACCTGCTTTAAAGCAATGCTTTAGTCCGATTAAAGCAATGCTTTAAAAGCATTAAAGCGATGCTTTATCCGGAGTAAAGCAACACTTTATTTCCTGCAAAGAAAAATAAAGCAATATCAATCTGAAAATTAAACACTTAACATATCACCTTCCGCTTATGGGAAGTGAACTAAAAACAACACATACAACTATGGTTAAAGCCTGGAAAGAACAAGTAACCATCCCTACTTACGAAGTGGGGAAACCCGAAAAGAGCCCGATGTTTCTGGAGAAACGTGTCTATCAGGGCAGCAGCGGTGTAGTCTATCCCTATCCGGTCATCGAATCCATTGCCGACAAGAAAACCGACAAGACCTATAACGCCGTATTCATCGAGAACGAATACATCAAAGTCATGATTCTGCCCGAATTGGGCGGACGTGTACAGATGGCCTACGACAAGATAAAACAACGCCATTTCATCTACTACAACCACGTCATCAAACCTGCATTGGTAGGCTTGGCCGGACCTTGGATTTCAGGTGGCATCGAGTTCAACTGGCCTCAACACCACCGCCCCAGCACCTATATGCCCGTTGACACAACCATTGAAGAGAATGCCGACGGCAGTGTCACAGTATGGGTCAGCGAGATGGAGCGCATGTTCCATCAGAAAGGTATGGCTGGTTTCACCCTTCGGCCGGGGCATGCCTTCCTCGAAATCAAAGGCGTGCTCTATAACCGCACGGAAGTGCCGCAAACCTTCCTCTGGTGGGCCAATCCGGCCGTAGCCGTCAACGACTATTACCAGAGCGTCTTCCCGCCCGACATCAACGCCGTGTTCGACCATGGCAAGCGGGCCGTCAGCAGCTTCCCCATCGCCACAGGCACCTATTATAAAATGGACTATTCGGCTGGCGTGGACATCTCGAACTACAAGAACATCAAGGTACCCACCTCCTACATGGCCGTCAACTCGCGCTTCGACTTCGAGGGCGGCTACGAAAACGATACACAAGCCGGCATGCTCCACGTGGCCAGCCATCACGTATCGCCAGGCAAAAAGCAGTGGACGTGGGGCAACGGCGACTTTGGTCGTGCCTGGGACCGTAACCTCACCGACGAAGACGGCCCCTACATCGAACTCATGGCGGGCGTCTATACCGAAAACCAACCCGACTTCACCTGGTTGCAACCCTACGAGGAAAAGAGCTTCGTACAATACTTCCTGCCCTACCGCAAGCTGGGTATCGTGAAGAACGCCACCAAGGACCTACTGCTGAACATCGATCCCGAAGGCGAGGGAAGCGTACGCTTCAAGCTGTTTGCCACCTCACGCCAAACAATCCACATCACTTTGCGGAGCGATGAAGGACGTATCTACTACAACCGTGACGTAACGGTATCTCCCGAAGAGGTGCTCAACGAAGTAGTAGATGTCCAAGGCGAAGCCTTCAACCGACTGACCCTTGACATTACGGCCGGCGGACGTGACCTGTTGTGCTGGCATGCCGAACCCGATGAAGTGAAACCCATCCCCGACGCAGCCGAAGCAGCCCTGCTCCCCGCCGAAATCAAGACGACAGAGCAGCTCTACCTCACCGGCCTGCACCTAGAGCAATACCGCCATGCCACCTACAACCCTGTGGACTATTACGAAGAAGCCCTGCGCCGCGACCCCATCGATGTACGAAACAACAATGCCTTGGGTCTGTGGTACATCCGCAAAGGCCGCTTCCAGAAGGCCGAGCAGTACCTGCTCACAGCCGTCAAAACCTTACAGAAACGTAATCCCAACCCCTACGACGGCGAGCCCTTATATAACCTGGGCCTTGCCTTGAAATATCAGGGACGTATCGACGAAGCCTACAACCGCTTCTACAAGTCGTGTTGGAATGCCGCCTGGCAAGATGCCGGTTACCTGGCCTGCGCACAAATCTCCACCTGGCAGAACCGTCTGGAGGATGCCCTTTACGAGATAGACCACTCACTCATCCGCAACTGGCACAACCACAAGGCACGTGCTCTGAAAGCAACCATCCTACGCCGCAACGGTCAGCCTGAAGCTGCTCTGAAGCTCATCGAGGAATCATTGGCCATCGATGCCTTCAACTTCGGATGCCGTTACGAACAATATCTGCTCACACACGACGAACAAACGTTGCAAACTCTCAAGGAATTGATGCACGGCGATGCCCACAACTACGATGAAACAGCCCTCGACTATTGTGCCGCCGGCTGTTGGGACGAAGCCATTTCCCTCTGGCAGCTGGCCATCAGCCAACAGGCCGTTACTCCAATGACCTATTATTATTTAGGCTGGTGCATGAAGCAGGGTAATAAGGAAGGTTATGCCGACGCCTTTGCACAAGGCTTGCAAGCTTGTCCAGACTATTGTTTCCCCAACCGTCTGGAAGCCATCCTGGCCTTGCAATGCGCTATGGCTGTCAATCCGTCCGACGCCAAGGCTCTCTACTATCTGGGTAACCTGTACTACGACAAACGTCAATACGACCTGGCCATCCAAGCCTGGGAAGCGTCCGTCCAAAAAGACGACACCTTCCCCATCGCCTGGCGAAACTTGGCCCTTGCCTACTTCAATAAACAACAGGACGAAGAGAAAGCCGTATCGTGTATGGAGCGTGCCTTCCGCCTCGACCCCACCGATGCCCGTATCCTGATGGAACTCGACCAGCTGTATAAACGCCTGCATCGCCCGCACGGACAGCGCCTGACCTTCCTGCAACAATATCCCGAACTGATAACCCGCCGCGACGACCTTATCCTCGAAGAAGCCACCCTTCTGAACCAGACCGGCCGTTACGAAGAGGCCAAGCAAATCGTGGATGGCCACCATTTCCATCCTTGGGAAGGTGGTGAAGGCAAGGTTTCCGGCCAATACCAGTTTGCCCGCATCGAACTGGCCAAGCAAGCCCTGGCCGACGGAAGAGCCTCCGAAGCCATACGCCTGCTTGAGGAATGCCTTGTTTACCCGCACAATCTGGGCGAAGGGAAACTCTATGGTGCACAGGAGAACGATTTCTACTATTTCATGGGATGTGCCTACCAGTCCATGGGAAACCAGGAAAAAGCAGCCGAATGTTGGGAAAAGGCGACAAACGGCCCTACCGAACCTGCCGCCGCCCTTTACTACAACGACGCCAAGCCCGACAAGATATTCTATCAGGGTATGGCCTTACAGAAGCTGGGGCGAACCGACGAAGCCAAAAGCCGCTTCCATAAACTTGTATCCTATGGCGAAAAGCATCTCTTCGACCAGGTACGTATGGACTACTTTGCCGTATCACTGCCCGACCTTCTTATATGGGACGACAGTCTTGATACACGTAATATTGTTCATTGCAAGTATATGATGGCCCTAGGACACTGGGGACTGGGCAATCACGACAAAGCCCAGCATTTACTGGACGAAGCAGCCGCCTTGGACAATAATCATCAAGGAATTTATAGTACACAAACCATGATCAAACTCCAACTTTCATGAAAAGACACAACATCTTACTCCAATTGTTATGCATGGTCTTCTGTATATCCACCCATGCCCAAGTAATGGATTTGTCAGGAACATGGCGTTTTGCCATTGACCGTGATGACCAAGGTATATCTGCCCAATGGTATCTCCGTACATTAAACGACAATGTTCACCTACCAGGTTCCATGATTACCAATGGAAAAGGAGACCCTGTTGACCTGAATACACCATGGATCGGAAGTTTCTTCGACCAAACCTTCTTCAAGCAGGACCGTTATGCTCCATACCGTACCCGTGAAAATTTTAAGATTCCCTACTGGCTGCAGCCCGACAATTATTATTCAGGTGTAGCCTGGTATCAGCGCGACATCGAAATACCCCAATCGTGGAAGAAGAAGAGTATCCACCTCTTCTTCGAACGTTGTCATTGGGAAAGTCGTGTTTGGATAGATGGTAAGGAGGTAGGCATGCAAAATGCCTTAAGTGCTCCTCAGCAATACGATCTAACGGACTACCTTACCCCTGGCAAGCATACCCTCTCCGTTCGCATAGATAATGCTGTACGTGACATCGACCCGGGTGAAAATTCCCACTCCATCTCTGACCACACACAAGGCAACTGGAATGGTATTGCCGGCGCCATGTATTTGGAAGCCAAGGGTAGTTCCTACTACAAACAGCTGCACGTCTTTCCACAGGTCGAAAATGATAGCCTGACAGTAAAAGCCAACGTATGCAACACAACAGACAAACGCCGTAAAGTAAGCCTAGTTTTCAACCTGCAAGGAAACGAAACCACTCAATCCTTTACCTTGCAACCAGGTGATAATCAGCTGGAGGTAACTCTTGCTCTTCCCAAAGACGTAAAGACCTGGAACGAGTTTAACCCCAATCTCTATACGTTGTCCTGTTCCCTCCAGAGCGGTAAAGAGAAGCTGGACAACCGTGATGTAACCTTTGGTTGTCGAACATGGAGCGTAAACAACGGCCGACTCTCACTCAATGGTACTCCCGTTTTCTTGCGTGGTACCCTCCATTGCGCAGCTTTCCCCCTGACCGGTTATCCCGCCACAGACAAGGAAGAATGGATGCGCGAGCTACGCATTTGCAAGCAATACGGTATCAATCACATTCGTTTCCATTCCTGGTGTCCGCCCGAAGCCGCTTTCCAAGCCGCCGACGAACTGGGTATGTATTACATGATCGAGTGTTCTTCCTGGGCCAACCAGTCAACGACTATCGGCGATGGTAAGCCCATCGACGAGTTCATCCGCCAGGAAGCCGAACGCATTGTCAACGCCTATGGCAACCATCCATCCTTCTGCATGATGGCATACGGCAATGAACCTGCCGGTAAACACTCCAATGATTATTTGACCCGCTTTGTGACAGAGTGGAAAAAACGTGATCCCCGCCGTCTTTATACTTCAGCTGCCGGCTGGCCTAACCTGCCGGTCAACGATTTTCTCAGCGATTCCAATCCTCGCATCCAGCAATGGGGAGCAGGCGTAAAGAGCATCATCAATGCTCAAGAACCCTCGACCACTTATGATTGGAGCGAATATACCAATAAATTCAACCAGCCTTTCATCAGCCACGAAATTGGCCAATGGTGCGTATATCCCAACTTCCGTGAGATACAGAAATACACAGGAGTTTACAAAGCACGCAATTTCGAAATCTTTCAGGAAAGTCTTAAAGAGAATGGTCTCATCCACCTGGCAGACAGTTTCCTGTTAGCATCAGGCAAACTGCAGACTCTCTGCTACAAGGCTGACATTGAAGCAGCACTGCGTACCCCAAACTTCGGAGGTTTCCAACTGCTTGGTCTGAATGACTTCCCCGGCCAAGGAACGGCACTCGTAGGTACACTTGATGTGTTTTGGGAAGAGAAAGGTTATGTCACAGCCCAAGAATACAGCCGCTTTTGTAACAGTCTCGTGCCGTTGGCGCGCATTCCCAAGCTAGTATTCGACAACAACGAAACCTTTACAGCTACTGTTGAGGTGGCCAACTTCTACCGCACACTCATCCGGCCTAAAGCCAGTTGGATTATCCGTAACGCTTCCGGCCGTATATTAAGCCAAGGTTGTTTTGACATTGCCCGCCTAGACATTGGTAACTGTTTGCCATTAGGATGCATCTCATTCGATTTGGACAGCATCCACGAAGCCAGCCAACTGAAATTGGAAGTCAGTGTAAACGGCCGAAGTAATGACTGGGATTTCTGGGTCTATCCGTCCCAAAAACAAATCTGGGACGAAAGCCTGCTACTGACCGACACACTCGACCAACGGGCCATTGACCGCCTACAAGCAGGTGGAAAGGTACTTCTCTCGCTCAAGAAAGGTTCGCTGAGCAAGACAATGGGCGGTGAAGTTGCTGTAGGATTCTCAAGCATCTTCTGGAATACAGCTTGGACCAACGGGCAAGCCCCTCATACCTTAGGTATCTTGTGTGATCCCTCGCATCCGGCCCTACGTAACTTCCCTACTGACTACTACAGCAACTATCAGTGGTGGGATGCCATGAGCCATGCAGATGCCATTCACCTCAGCAAACTGTCGAAGGACATCCGACCACTGGTACGCGTCATTGATGACTGGGTGACCAATCGCTCACTGGGCTTGCTTTTCGAAGTGAAAGTAGGTAATGGTAAACTGCTCGTATCAGGTATCGATTTTCATCAAGACATGGAACACCGACCAGCTGCACGACAGTTGCTTTATAGTCTGAAACAATACATGCTGAGTGACAACTTCCAACCTTCAATATCTTTGCAGCCCCAATTGATTCATCAATTAACCCAACAATAAGAAAAACTGAAATACACTAACATGAAAAAATATATATCATTGACAACAACTCTGTGCCTTCTATGTACAGGTACTGCAGCACAACATATATACCAACTGAACGCCCCAACACAAGAAAAAACCATTCATACTGGCCATCTGAAATTGGGTGGGACCTCACCCGATGGTGGACGTATAGAAGTAAACAGCTTTTATATGTCACAGAATGGCATACCCACCATCCCTGTCATGGGTGGAAAAGCCACGCGACTTTGACCCTTTTGGCCAAGCAGGATTGCCCCCTTTGGCTACAATATGAT
>DXAV01000076.1 GCA_019116805.1 Candidatus Bacteroides merdavium
CCCGTTGTCCTGTTTGATGTACCGCTTCGTTTCGCTTTCCAACAATTCCATGTTTTTGTAGATAGAGTGTATAGCCTTGCGGATGTCGCAGCCGAACACGTTGAACGCATCGGACATTTCCTGCTGCGTCATCCAAACGGGAGCGGTCGGCATGGCAACCGCCCCGTTTTCTGTGATTGTGATTATTCCTCTTTCCATACTCATCTGTCATTGTTTTTCGTCAATCCGTTGGCTTTCCTGACCTGCATCAGCCTGTCCATGTCCTCCGATATCTTCTCGTCTGTCACCTTTGCATATGCCTGCGTGGTTCGGATATTGGTGTGTCCCATCATCTTGCTGATGCTTTCTATCGGTATCCCGGCGGACATCAGCAGGGTTCCGAACGTGTGGCGGCTTTGATGGTAGCTGAGCGAGCCTTTCACTCCCGCCAGCACTCCGATTTCATGGATGGCATACCAAATCATGTCGCGGTTGGGCATCGGGAACACGGGCTTGGTGTCATCCTCAGTGTTATAAAGGTCGAGTATCTGTTCCGCCACCGGATGCAGGGGGATGAACGACTCCACGCCCGTCTTCTTGCGCAGGATGCGGATGTACCGCCTGCCATCAACCGTCCTGCCGATATGGCGCGGGTAAAGTTCCTGCACGTCCACATACGAGAGTGCGGTGAATGCCGAGAAAATGAACGTCCTGCGCACCAGCTCCTGCCACTTGTTCGTCATGGGATGCTCCATGATGTACATCAACTGGCTACGGCTGATATGCCTGAGTTGCGGTGCGTCCTTCTTTTCGTAAGGCACGTCCGCCGTAGGGTTGAAGCGGAGCAGCCCCTTGTCCACCGCGATGTAGAGCAACCTGTTGAGCCACGTCATGCAGTGGTTCACATGGGAGGCTCTGCATCCTTTCTCCTTTACATATTGTTTAAAGCCGTAGCCGAAGTCCTCCGTGACGTCTTCAAGGGCAATGTCCTTCATTTTCAAGGATAACAGGTATTCCCGCAGGTAAGCCTGCGTGCTCTTGGACTGGCGGTAGCTGGAAGTGGAGTTGATTTCCTTCGAGCGCACCCTCAACCGTTCCCGTTCCTCCTCCCCGATTTGCAGCAGGGTCGTGGGTGCGGCGCTCACCTTGGTAATTTCGTTCTTCAACAGTTCCGCACTGACTACCCCGTCCCTTCTCAGCAGGTCGTCATACGCCTGCCCGATACGTTTCCGAAGTTCGTCCAGCCTGTTGTTAGTGCGTTGTTCTTTTGTCTCGCCCGTCTTGGCGTTCCAGTCCTCCGCTTTGCAGTAGATACCCGTTGAAAAAGCGTTCTGTCTGCCGTCAATGGAAATACGGCACTGGATGGCGGTGGTTCCGTCCGCCTTGACCTTGTTGCGGTTGATGTAGTACAATATGTTAAATGTGCTGCGCATAATTGTAATTTTTTAGTGGGTTAAAGAATAAGTTTCATGTCCTTGGTCGCCTCGATGTACCTGTCCATATCGTCGAACAGTTTTTTCGGAGTGACACGCGCGTATATCTGCGTGGTGCTGATATCCGAATGTCCGAGCATCTTGCTCACCGTTTCGATGGGCACGCCGTTCTCAAGCGTTATCAGGGTCGAGAACGAGTGCCGTCCCATATGGTAGGTAAGCGGGCCTTTAATCCCTGCCATGACCCTCAGGCTTGAAAGGTTCCACATCAACGCGGCATGTTCTATATGAGGGAGCATCGTCTTGCGCGACTTGCTGTGGTATTTGTCTATCAGTTCGATGGCTTCCGGCAGCAGCTTCACACGCGACAGTTTTCCGTTCTTGCCGCGCTGGTATTTCAGCCACAATGCGCCGTCATCATCTTTGGAGAGATTGTCAGGCGTGACTGATACCGCGTCAATGTAGGAAGTACCCGTATAGCAGGCAAAGAGGAAAAGGTCGCGGGTGACGTTGTGCGACCAGCGGTGCTCCTCTATCTCCAAGTCGCGCAGCCTCTCGAAGTCCTCACGGCTCAACGCCCTCGGGGTACGCTCTTTCTGTCTCGGAAGCGGATAATGCTCGAAGTGGCAGATGTCCGCATGGCCTTCCTTGAAAGCGATGCGGCAGACCTTCTTCAACACGGACAGGTAGTGGCGTACCGTTTCTATGCCCAGCCCGTTTTCAATGACTACATATTCCTGAAACTCCCGTATGAACTGCTCGTTCAACTGGCAGAAGGCAAGGTCGGCGACCTTGTGCCGCTTGGCGATGAACTCTGCCAGCCTTCTCCGGGTATATACGTAGTTCGGCAGGGTACGGGAGGAATACTCCGTCCCGATGAGCGACTTGATTTCCTCAATATGCCTGTCGAGCAGTTTCAGGAGTGTCATGCGGTTTTCCATGCCTCCTTGGAACAAGTCCCTGACCGCCGCCGCGTCAAAATCCATCCTACGGCTGACGAGCGTGTCGAATGCGGTGTTTATGGACATCAGCAGCCTGTCTATCCTCGCGTTCGTCTCCACCGCTTCCCGGCTCTTGCCGTCCAGACGGCTTTCCCTCGCGTTCCACAACTCCGGCGCACAGGACAGCTTGCAACTGAACTGCGCCATTGTCCGGTTCACTGTAATCCTTCCCATTATCGGGGCCTTGCCCGACTTGTCCGTCACGCTCCTTTTCAGGTAGAGCAGCACCTTGAATTTCTCAATCTTCATACGCTTACTGTTTTTGTTGCAAAATTAATTCACGGGTAAGCGTCCATTGATTTGTAAAACATTGCAGAACAGTGAAAAGCACGCCGGAGCCGAAGTATTTGATTTGCCCACCGTTACCAGTCGGATTTTGGAAACAGCATGGCTAACGCTTTGGTAACTGAAACCTCTCCGTATTCCACACCGCATTGCTTTTTACCGATATGGCAGAATGATGAAAAACTGCTTGTTTTCAACGGGTTGCGTTTATCTTGCGCATATCTGTTTCCTGATGCTTTTTGACTTTGTTTACACCTCGCTCGCCATACCCATGCAACGATGTTACTCACTTTAGGTGCTGATTTATATACGGTAAGTAAACTGCTTGGTCATAAGAATATTGAGACTACTCAGATATATGCGAAAATCGTAGATAAGAAGAAAGATGAAGCAATTAGTTTGATTCCTGATCTAACCTTGTGAATCACTTTTATCTTCCCTTTTCTTGGATAATTTAATGGCTTAGTGATTTGTACCTATGGTAGGATTGGAGCATAAACATCAGTTTGACGGATTACAGCAAATCTTCAATTGTTGTATTGATAGGGTTCTTCAAGTCAATATAGACAAGTTTAATTCAGAGACGGAGTTTCTTGATGGAGAAGATTTGTCAAGAAGGTATCAGGATGATTTTACTCGCACGACATCAGAATTGGCGGAGATATATGAGCGATACCCGTTTCTCATGGAAATACGGACCTGCTTCTCGAAGTCTGATTTTTTTTATGATAGCCGGATTTTTGAGGCTTTGGATTTTTGTGAAAAGAAGCAATATCTGTCATTCTCAATTGTTGAGTTTTCATTCCGAAAATATGCAGCTGATAATAAATCATACGATACCAGTTTACCTTATTTTTCGTCCATAGTTAGAGCTGTTGTTTTGGAACGATTTGCTGACTATATTCATAGAAAGAGAGGATTTAAGACTGATAGAGTACAAGATTTAGGAAAGGAGAGTTCCCGCATTGAGATTGCTATGGCAAATCCAGGTAATCCGTTTTGTGCAAATTTCTCGGATGAGCAGTTTGCTTTTTTAGCTGAAGGAATTAACGAGGTGCAGATGTTTAATGTACCTATTTCAGTCGAAGATTTGAAGGCCATTTTTTCTGGGAAGCCTCGTGAGGTTTTACGCACAAGCAATAATAGACTTTTAGCATTTTTCTTTGCAGGGTTAAGTGATAGGGGGTTGATAACTCCGTATTGGCAATCAATAATTGCAAATTACAAGTTGTTTCTTTCGAAGAACCTTCAGACAGAGAAGTTTATTAATCAAAGTGATTTGTCTTCGGCCACCAATTATATCAGAGATCTAGGCGTTAGTGGAAAGTACGCAATCATTGATAGTTATCTCAAACAAGTGAAAAAACATTGAGAATAGCTTGATAGCTCAAGTATTTGTCAATCCTTTATCAATCTTTCTGTTTCTATATTTGCCTCACGGTGCTATAAATCAATGTTCTATCTAAATGAAGCAATTATGGAAAAGAGTCTTGAATTAAGGGTAGCTGAACTTGAACGGCAAATATTCAATGCAAAAGAAATTCTCAGCTTTGGGGAGGCCAGTTGTTTTCTGAATTTGTCTAAAAGCTATCTTTATAAACTAACCTCTAACAACATGATCCCTCATTATAAGCCTCAAGGGAAAATGATATATTTCGAACGTAAAGAATTGGAGGCATGGCTGCGTCGACATCCGATTAAGAGTCGAGACCAAATCGAATCAGAGGCGCAAAGCTATCTTTTTGGAAGGGCTACTCGTAAGTAGTAGTGTTTTTAGATTCCCTTTCCTGACGACAAATGGCATCCCGTTTGTCGTCTTTTTGTCGTTGAGATAGATGAAATTTTAAGTGAGCCTTTTGTTGATCTTTATATCCATGCGATTATGGTGTTTGGCTTGATTCTCTGACCACTTATCTGCAGTGTAACTCCAAATGTTGGAGAGATTATCAATAGCCTTACGGGTATAATGAAATTTTGTCATTAGCTCGCTTCGCTTTGAGTGTTTTAAGGTGGTGCACAGAACTGTAATCGACTGCCGTTTGGGGCATAGTTTCTCGCGGCAGAAGTCGGTTGCACGTACCTTTACCTGTAATAAAGATTGAGGTTTTGCAATCGGATTACTGTTATGCGGAATAGCAAGGCAAATTTAAGTGTTCTCTCTGGCGTGTGTAGATCTCCAAGTGAGACTATGCAGACCCGTTCGATAAGGCTGCGCTTCGAGGGATGCAAGTCCATCGAAATAACCTGGAAGCTACGCGGCGACGAGTTCTTTGTGCTGATCAAGGCATTCGAGCTGCATCCGCGTGTTAGTCACGTGCATAGGAGAGCTCTGTAGACACGGCTACATCGAGGCCGACTTCTACTTTGAGAGGTTTACCGCACTGTCGTATGTGGTTTCAACCTGTTTTTGAGCATCTCCTTTATGGATTCAGCGAGTGGGCTTTATTACCCTTATGGGCATATCATAGACCAGCGGAGTCTGTTGTTAAAAGTTAACGGCCAAGGATCGTGATCTCGTCTATGTCATCGGGAACGAGAATTTTAAGACGAAAATTCTTGTATATAATTTTTGTAGAAATTGCACAAGAAAAATGATATTATTTTTAATGCAATTTTCATTCATTTATCACGTTTCTTTATAAAAAAGATGTTGTTTAGTTGATAAGTTAGAAGATACCTAAGAATGAAAATAGGAAGTATCTAGTTGCCGGATTTTCATAATTAAATTAATTTTACGATATTTGCTGCGCTTAATCTGTTTAAGATACAGTATTTAAGATACAGTGTTTTGGAACGAAAAATGTATCATACTCAAGAGAGGAGGGCTAAAAAACTGACAGAGCCAATTATCTGTAGAAGGGATAATGCGTGGCTGGGAGTCGGATATTACTTTTGGGATGAAGAAGTCGATGCAATTTTTTGGGGACATAATAGCAAACGAAAGACAGGATATTTTGAGATTTATACGGCGGATATCATTGTCGATGATGTTTTGGACACTGTTTTCAATGAAGAACATTACAAATTTTGGAGAAAGCAGATAGAGAAGGTTGCATCAACGATAATTAAAAAAACGGGAAAGAAGCCGACGTTAAAAGAGTTAAATACATATATTGCTGAAAGAGCGAATTGGGCCGCTAATATAACAGGAATTATGTTTCAGGATTTACCCAAAAGCCCTGATTTATTGGTTCCTGAACTCTATTATAGAAAGAGAATACAAGTAGCGGTGTATAATAAATCAATTGTTAAAAACTTTACATTCTATAATTCGATGGAATGTAATTAGATGATAAGAATATGTTGGACTTAAAAGTTTTAGAGGCATTAGTCGATGAGGCCTTGGCAAAAGAGACTGAATCAACATTACTTGAATGGTTATCTGAGCAAAGAAATGCTAATCTATTCAGTTACTATGGCCGAGGCGATGTGGAAAGTATTGGCTACTTTTTGCATCCTAACTTTGAAGTTTCAAAGGTTGGCAAAACGGATTTTTCAAGTCCGCAGGAGTCCTCTGATATTGTAAAAAGTTATGACAACTCCCAATTATCAATTGCTGCATGATGGAAATAAACGAACAACCCAAATTAAGATTTGTAGGAGTTGACATTTTGAATATTCAATTTACATCGCATGCACCTGCAAGTAATGTTGAGAAAAAGAATATAAACGTCAATTGTGTCCCTAAAGTTTTTTTTCCGAGTGAGAGACCCTCGCTATTCCATGTAATAATGGATTTGGAGTTGAATTCGGAAAATTTATTTGATTTGGCATTGCGAGCTGTTGGGACATTTGAGTTGAATCAACGTATTACAGATGAGCTGAAACGAACATTTATAAACGTCAATGCTCCGGCTATTATGTTCCCATATGTGAGATCTTTTATCACGACTTTGACTGCCAATATGGGACAGTCCGTTGGTCCGTTGGTTATGCCTACGCAATTTTTTTCTGGGGCATTGGAGGAATTCAAAGAAGAATAATAGGCCATATCTTAAAGGAAATAGAAATGGACTGCCATAATGCAGTCCATTTCTATTTTCCAACGACAGCTAGGTATTTCTGTGAAATGGAAATACCGCTTCCTTCATCTCTTAAAAGAATTTCCCGTATGAATGGATTCCAGCGCTCCTTAAATTGACTGTTGGGGCATTCATGGTTACCACATCTTTTTCTGCGTTATAACGAAGCTCCTGTCGACAGCCAAGTTATAGCTGTCACTGCCGATACGCACGCTTCAGTTAGGCGAATATCGTATTCCACAGTTGTGACAGCTCTTTCCTTGTCGGATTCTTCCTGGACAAAATCTCCAGTATACGGGTATTACGTACCCCGGCTTCAAAACTATATTGGGCACGCAATAGGTCGGTCATGCACCGCCCGTTTTTTTCAAATACTCCAGCATCAGCTGTAAGCAACCGGTGTTGTGCGTGTAGTGAATTTATTCCACGCGAGGTATCTTCGCACAAAAAAAGATGCTTACACGAGAAGCAATTGCAGAGATAGTTCAATACTGTAAGGAGCATGGAGTCTCTTACAAGAACCGTCTGAAAGAAATCGGGATACCCGAGAGGAGGTTTTATGAAAGCAAACGCAGATATGCCGAGGCTCAGGCCAGTGAGCGGGAATCCGGAGAGTTTCTTCAGCTGGTGCGTGGGAATAATAGTTTTCCGGAACCTGTGCTGACAAACAGGAAAACAGGCAAAGGCAGGAAGTCGGGATACCGATGAGCATAGAGATGCGCACGCAGACAGGGGCTGTATTGCGGATCAAGGTCAATATAGATGCGACGATGATACAGGCCATAATCCAGGCGTCGTCGAGCCATGTTTAGCCTGAATGACAGCATGAGGTATTGGCTATACCGGCCTACTGACATGCGGAAGAGTTACTACACACTGAGTGGAATAGTGACGAATGAGCTGGGATGTGACCCGTGCAACGGTGATGTCTATATCTTCATGAACAAGTCGCGGAACAGGATCAAGCTTCTGCAATGGGAGCCGGGCGGTCAGGTCCTGTACTGCAAGCTTCTAGAGTCGGGGACCTTCGGCATGCCCTCCGGCATGGAGAAGGATACTGTCAGCCGGAGAATAGAATGGAGCGAGCTGGTCATGGTAGTAGAGGGCATAATCGAACAGCCGGACTGTCACAGACAGCGACTGGAGAATCTGAAGAGACTACGTAGATAAGTGAATGGAAAAGTGCCACAGACTTGCGTATATGGCACTTTTTCGCACCTTTTAGTATTGAAAACAGAAGATGATGTAAGTAGCTATGACAGTCGAAGAACAGCTGGCGGCAGCACTTGCGGAGGTAGAAAATCTCCGTATGACCATTGCTGAAAAGGACTGCATGATCCAGTATCTCCAGAACAAGCTTCTGTGGCTCCGCAAGAAAGTCTTCGGCCAGATGAGCGAGAAGGCCCTTCCCGTAGATTCCTCCCAGCTGTCACTGTTCGAGGAGAAACATCTCACCGACGAGGAACGCGCCCAGCTTGACAGGGAGGTCTAAGAAGTGGAAAAGGCCTTCACAAAAACGATAACTGTAAAAGCCAAGCCCTCGCGCAGACTTCTGGACATCACCGGCCTTCCGGAGAAGGTCGTCCACATCTATCCCGACGGGGTTCTTGACGGAAACGGCCTCCTTAGGGATGAATATGTTGAGATAGGAACAGATGAAACCTCCCGTCTTGAGAAAAGGCCGGCTTAGGTATACATCCACAAGGATGTCTTCCACAAGGTCATCCTCAAATCCGATATAGAGACAAAGCACCCTGAAGACAGGGAGATACTCTCACCGGAACGGCCTCTCTCCCCGGTAGCCAGGTGTATGGCAGGGGCATCGGTCCTGGCCGATATCATAGTGGGAAAGTCCGTCTACCATCTTCCGTTCTACCGCCTGATACAGCAGTACAGGGAGTCCGGAATAACGATAAGCGACTCCACGATGGGAGGATGGTATGAAGCGGCAGTGGAGAAGCTCAAGCTTCTGTACGACATCCTGCGGCGTCAGATCCTCTCAAGCGAATACGTCCAGATCGACGAGAGCGTGATACCGGTAATCGACAACGAGAAACATAAGGCCAGAAAGGGTTACGAGTGGTGCGTCCGGGACGCGATCACAGGGGATGTCATGTTCTACTATGACAGGGGCAGCCGAGGCCATCACGTTGCCCGGGAAATCCTGGGTGGATACCGGGGAAACGTACAATGCGACGGCTATGAGGCGTATGACCAGTTTGAAAAGATGCCGGGGATAACCGTGCATGGCTGCTGGACGTATGTCCGGAGAAAGTTCGTCGACTCGCTGAAAGAGAACGAACGGCTTGCCATGGAGGGCATACTCTTTATAAGAAAACTGTAGAACGTGGAGAGCGATGCGGATGAGTGCGGAAGAGAGTGCGAAACAACGCCGGAAGATATCCTATCCCACAATCCTGATATTTGAGAAGTGGATCAATGAAACCGATGCAAGGGTTCTTCCCAAGAGCAGGCTCGGAGAGGCCCTTGCCTATGCCTACAGTCTTCTTTCCCGGCTGTCGTGCTATGTGAATGACGGCAGGATCAACATCGACAACAACCTCATCGAGAATGCCATCAGGCCGTTGGCACTCGGCAGGAAGAACTATCTCTCCTGTGGTAACGAAGCCTCTGCATATCGGGCAGCCATCGTATTCTCCCTCATAGGCACCTGCAGGGCTGCAGGGGTTGACCCGAGAACATGGATGGAGGATGTCTTCAGCAAACTGCCTTACTGGCAGCGCGACGGCAAGGACCTCGCGGGGCTCCTGCCAAGAAGCTGGGCAAAGGAAAACCAAATCGATCAAAGTAGCACAAACTAGGTCCGACTAGGTCCAACTTGTATAAAGCTGGCACAAGTCGGACCTAATAGTAATATTGCCTGTCTAAATCAATACGGTATTCACCGGTTGCTTACGTTTGATTATAATGATAAAGATAAACATTCTTTACATCTTCACCTACTGGAAGAACGATTTATTGAAGAATTCCCGAAATATGGTTATGCTATGAACTGATGCTACTTAAATATCTTGTGATATACACTACCACCGACATCCGTTTAGAGGAGAATATTCGAAATAGCTGTACATGAATTCCAGGCTATACATTATGAGGTGTTAAAGTCGTCGCTCATAGCAAACTACGTTTTTTTGTTTTATAACAGGTTACAATGAAAATTCAACTAAAAGGTGAATGATTTTTTGCAAAGTTATTAGGGTATGGTCGTAAATAGTTTCCTAGCTTTTAATACCGAAATACCTGATTAAAAAATAAAATAAGAGTATGAATATGACTACGGGACTAGCAACCTAAATAATCTTTATTGTTTATGGACCTT
>DXAV01000077.1 GCA_019116805.1 Candidatus Bacteroides merdavium
CCCGAGATTACAAATCACGTGCTCTGGCCAACTGAGCTAAAGAGGCGGGTGGGCAAGCTTACTATATCGCGCCGCTACAACCAACTACCTTTGCTGCGATCAAGCCCTGGAGGATTCGAAGGGAGCTGGCCGTATAGGACTTACCCGTGTTTGCGGTTGCAAAGGTAGCTATTTTTTTTAGTTCTGCAATACTTTCCCCCATCTTTTTTCAACTTTAACAGAAAGACAAGGGGTTACATACAATATTATTTATACCTTTGCGCATTATTTCTAAAAAGCTAAGATGACAGAAAACAAAAGCGGCATGCAACAATATGCAATGATTTTCGGCACCTACATGGGCCTGTTCTGGATACTGAAGTTCATACTCGTACCGACTGGACTGACGTCTCCTTTCCTCCTCCTGCTTTTCATCTGCCTGACCTTCTGTGTACCCTTTATGGGCTATTACTATACCAGGCTGTACCGTAACCGAGTGTGCGGTGGAAGTATCACTTTCTTCCACGCCCTGATGTTCAACATATTTATGTACGTATGTGCCTCCTTACTCACCTCGGCGGCCCACTACGTCTATTTCGGCTTCATCGACCACGGGTATATCCTCAACACCTGTCGCGAAATGTTTGCCACACTCAAGCAGGAAAACCTGCCCGGCATGGAAGAATACCTCCGGCAAATGAAGGAGAGCCTGGACATGATAGACTCCCTGACCCCGACAGACATTGTACTGAAGATGCTGGGCAGCAACATCTATTATAGCACCCTGCTGAGCATCCCCACTGCCCTCTTCGCCATGCGTCGGAAAAGAGAAACACCTTACACCCCCCAATAAATGAACGAAACGGATAACATAGAATAATCATATGGATATATCAGTAGTCATCCCCCTATACAACGAAGAAGAATCGTTGCCCGAACTCTTCGGCTGGATAGAGCGCGTTATGGAAGCCAACGGCTTTTCCCATGAAGTGATTTTCGTCAACGACGGAAGTACAGACCGCTCATGGCAAGTAATCGAAGAGCTGAAGCAACAACACCCCGATACGGTGAAGGGCATCAAGTTCCGCCGCAATTACGGCAAATCACCTGCCTTGTTCTGCGGTTTCCAGCAGGCCGAAGGCGATGTCGTGATTACCATGGACGCTGACCTGCAGGACAGCCCTGACGAAATACCCGAACTATACCGCATGATTACGGTTGAAGGCTATGACCTCGTGTCAGGCTGGAAGAAGAAGCGCTACGACCCTCTGTCGAAGACCATCCCCACGAAGCTCTTCAACGCCACCGCCCGCAAGGTGTCGGGCATCAAGAACCTGCACGACTTCAATTGCGGCCTCAAGGCCTACCGCCGCGACGTGGTGAAGAACATCGAAGTTTATGGCGAGATGCACCGTTACATCCCCTACCTGGCCAAGAACGCAGGCTTCAAGAAGATCGGCGAGAAGGTAGTACACCACCAGGCTCGCAAGTTCGGCAAGACCAAATTCGGCGGGCTGAACCGCTTCTTCAACGGATACCTGGACTTGATATCACTGTGGTTCCTTTCCACCTTTGGCATCAAGCCCATGCACTTCTTCGGTTTCTTGGGGTCACTGATGTTCATTTTCGGCTTCATCGCTGTCATCATCGTAGGCATCAGCAAGCTGTACTACATGTACAACGGCATGCCCTACCGTCTGGTGACTGATTCGCCTTATTTCTACCTGTCGCTGACAGCCATGATCATCGGCACGCAACTTTTTGTGGCGGGCTTCTTGGGTGAACTCATCTCACGCAACGCCCCCGAACGAAACAAGTATCACATTGAGAAAACTATCTGACCCGATATGAAAAAACTATTCAACCTCTCGATAGCAGTCACCCTGCTCTATGCCCTGACAAGCCTGTTCTACGCCTGTTCGGAAGAAGCTGACTGCTCCCTGACCGACAACCGGGGAATGATTGTGTGCAACGTCTGCCAGATAGACCCCACGCTGGGTACGGCTATAAAAGACACACTCGACTCGCTGACCATTACCGCCGCAGGCACTGACTCCATCATTGCCAACCGCTTGGCAGAAGTAAGTATCTTCTCCCTGCCTCTAAGGTATGCCGTGGACTCTACCCAACTCATCTTCCACTATGTCAGGAAAGTGACTGACACCGTTGTTATCCGTCACACGAACAAGCCATATTTCGTGTCCATGGATTGCGGCTACCAGATGCAGCAGAGCATCACTGGCATCCGTTATACACGCCACAACATCGACTCCATCTATATCGCAAACCCTGAAGCCAATATCAATGGAACGAAGAACCTTGAGATATTCTATTAGCCTGCTCCTATGCCTGCTCGTGATCCTGCCAGGACACGCACAGACAGGAAATCCAACGGACAACCGACCTGTAGCCCGCAAGCAGGAGAAGAAGAAAGACAAAGATGCTCCCGTCTATCCCCTCTTCAACGGTGTGGACCTGAGTGTGGACCTCTGGGGACCTGGAAGCTACCTGCTGGGGAGTGACAACCTGAGTATGGAACTGGCAGCTGACGTCAACCTGAAAAACCGTTTCTTCCCTACCCTCGAAGTAGGCTACGGAAGGTCTGACACCTGGAACGAAAACGGCATCCACTACAAGACCGGCGCCCCTTACCTGCGCGTCGGCATGGACTACAATGCCTTCTACAAGAAGAAGTTCCAACACAAACTCCTCGTAGGCCTGCGCTATGGTGTGAGCAGCTTCTCGTATGATGTGGAGAACCTCTCCGTGGACGACCCCATCTATGGTGGAAGTTTGGGTAATCCCAACATTACCGACGATATCTGGGGTGGTACACTTCCCTCTTTCAACCACCCCGGCATGAAAGGTGTCCAGCACTGGGCAGAGATATGCGTTGGCATACGAGCCCACGTATGGAAAGGTTTCTACATGGGCTGGAGCCTACGTTACAAGATACCCGTCGCCTCCACCACGGGCGAATATGGTGACCCTTCGTACGTGCCTGGCTTCGGCACCTATGGCTCGAGTACGCTGGGCGTATCCTACTCCCTCACGTATAAACTACCTCTCTAACAATAGACGAATTATGACTACTCTTGAAATCTGGTTACTGGCCGTGGGACTCGCCATGGACTGTTTTGCCATCTCCATCGCCAGCGGCATTCTGCTGAAGCGCACCCTCTGGCGTCCCATGCTGATGATGGCTTTCTTTTTTGGTCTGTTTCAGGCACTGATGCCTCTCATCGGCTGGGCCTGCGCAAGTACATTCAGCCACCTCATCGAGGATGTGGACCACTGGATAGCCTTTGCCATCCTGGCATTTCTGGGCGGGCGCATGGTGCGCGAGTCATTCAAGGAAGAAGATTGCCGGCAAGACTTCGACCCTACCCGCCTGAAGGTGGTACTCATGCTGGCCGTAGCCACAAGCATTGACGCCCTGGCCGTAGGTGTATCGTTCGCCTTCCTGGGTATGAAAAGCGTAACGGCCATCCTGTCACCTGTGGGCATTATTGGTTTCGTTTCGTTCGCTCTATCTCTAATAGGGCTCACGTTCGGCATCCGCTTCGGATGCGGTTTTGCCCGACGCCTGAAGGCCGAGCGCTGGGGAGGCGTTATTCTCATCCTCATCGGCCTGAAGATACTCATCGAACATTTGATACAACATTATGGATAAGAAAACAAGAAGAAACTTCCTCTGGGTGGCCCTGCTTGTGCTAGGTACCATCTGGATACTGGCGCGTCACAACCAGCCCGTGCCTTACCAGAAAGACAACGGTCTGATATTCGGCACCATCTACAACATCACCTACCAGCATGCCTCCAATCTGAAGGCCGAAATAGAGGCCGAACTCCACCGCTTCGATGGCTCGCTGTCTCCCTTCAACGATACGGCTGTCATCACCCGCATCAATCGCGGCGAGGATATCGCGGCCGACACCCTGTTCTGCAATGTATTTCGGCGAAGCATGGAGATTTCGCACGAGACGGAAGGTGCCTTCGACATCACCGTCGCCCCTCTGGCCAACGCTTGGGGCTTCGGCTTCAAGAAGGGCGAGTTTCCCGACTCGGCCACGGTGGACAGCCTGCGGCAGCTGGTGGGCTACGAGAAGGTGGAGCTCACGTCCGACGGACATGTGCGCAAGGCCGACGGGCGGATGCAACTCTCGTGCAGTGCTGTGGCCAAAGGTTATGCCGTGGACGTCATCGCCCAGCTGCTCCGCCGACAGGGCGTGAAGAATTTCATGGTGGACATAGGCGGCGAAGTGGTGGTGAGCGGACAGAACCCGCAGGGCTCGCTGTGGCGCATCGGCATCAACAAGCCTGTGGACGACTCTCTTTCACTGAACCAAGAGCTCCAGACGGTGCTGACGCTGACGGACGTAGGCATCGCCACCTCGGGCAACTACCGCAACTACTACTATCACGAAGGTAAGAAATATGCCCATACCATCAATCCGCACACAGGTTACCCCGCCCTGCACAATCTGCTCTCGGCCACGGTCATCGCCCGCGACTGCATGAGCGCCGACGCCTATGCCACGGCCTTCATGGTGATGGGGCTGGAGCAGGCCAAAGCCTTCGTCGAGGCGCGCCCCGACCTGGATGCCTACTTCATCTATGCCGACTCCGCAGGAAGCTACCAGACGTACATGACGGTGGGAATGGAGCGCTACGTAGCAAAGGAATAGACATTACACTTATCTGCATAAAAGAAAGCGATGCTTTTTGCTCGACAAAACAATGGATTGCCGAACAGAAAGCATCACTTTTTTATGGACACAACAACGAACTGTCTTTCGATTATTTCGACGGCTCGTAAGTGTAGGTCTTGATAATGGTTCCTTCCGAAGACGAGATGACGAACGTCTTGCGTATGGACATGGTGCCCTCCACCTGCGGATACTTGCTTTGGTGGCTTTGAAACACCTTGTCGCAGGCGGCGATGACTTCCTTGTCTTTGTCAGTCGTGCAATAGTCGCCGCCCATAACCTCCTTAAGAGCATTGTCGTAGTCATCAATCACGGCCATCAGAATCTCAATACTGCCGTCGCCCATGATGCCGATGGCGGGCTCGGAGGTGTACATGATCAACTGAGCCGTAACCTCTTCGTTGTCCGAACAGGCAGCCAAACTGACAGCCATCACGGCCGCACACATCAGGGCGGCCAAACTTTTCAATGTTCTTTTTATCTTCATATTT
>DXAV01000078.1 GCA_019116805.1 Candidatus Bacteroides merdavium
AAAGAAATAACTTTCAAAATTTGCAGCATCGGAAACTATTCTCTATTTTTATATTGCAAAACAAGCCATTCATGGCTAAACAAAGCATGCAGACTTATTTTACAACCTTTTAAAGCATCTGAATCATGTTCAACTCATTCGGAAACATCCTACGCCTGACCAGCTTCGGCGAGTCGCACGGTAAAGGTATCGGTGGTGTCATCGACGGATTTCCCGCAGGTATCACTATCGACATGGACTTTATACAGAAAGAACTGGACCGACGACGTCCGGGACAATCTGCTCTCACCACTCCACGCAAGGAAGCAGACAAAGTGGAATTCTTATCCGGCATCTTCGAAGGGAAGTCAACAGGCTGCCCCATCGGATTCATCGTCTGGAACGAAAACCAGCACTCCGGCGACTATGACAACATGAAAAATGTCTATCGCCCTTCACACGCCGATTATACTTATAGGACCAAGTATGGCATCCGCGATCATAGAGGCGGCGGACGTTCGTCGGCCCGCGAAACTATTTCGCGCGTGGTGGCCGGTGCACTGGCCAAGCTGGCTCTCCGGCAACTGGGCATACGCATCACGGCCTATACCTCACAAGTGGGTCCCATCCGGCTGGAAGAGAACTATACGGCTTATAACCTGGAACTGACCGAAACAAATCCCGTCCGCTGCCCCGACCCCGAGAAAGCAAAAGAAATGGAACAGCTCATAGCCGAGGTGAAGGCCGAGGGCGACACGATAGGCGGTGTCATCACCTGCGTCATCACAGGATGTCCCGTGGGATTGGGACAACCGGTCTTCGGCAAGTTGCAAGCTGCTCTGGCATCGGGCATGCTGAGCATCAACGCCGCCAAGGCTTTTGAATACGGCGACGGTTTCAAAGGGCTGAAAATGAAAGGTTCGGAACAGAACGACGTGTTCTACAACAACGCCGGACGCATCACCACCCATACCAACCACTCGGGCGGCATACAGGGAGGAATCAGCAACGGACAGGACATCTATTTCCGCGTAGCCTTCAAGCCGGTGGCCACTGTGCTGATGGAACAGCATACGGTAAACATCGACGGTGTGGACACCACGCTGAAAGCCCGCGGACGTCACGACCCCTGCGTACTGCCGCGTGCCGTGCCCATCGTAGAAGCCATGGCTGCACTCACCATTCTGGACTTCTACCTGATAGACCGAACGACACAACTGTAAGCAAGAAAACGTATTAAAACGGACTTTCACCACAGATTACCCGGATTTTCACAGATGCTCCGAACTTGTATACTGAGATTCAAAAAACAATCTGTGAAAATCTGAATAATCTGTAATAGGTTCAAATACACCTTATATATAATGTATAACCTTTCATTCATATTCCTTTTCCACTTATGATCAGAACTTACATCTCCGAAAATGAACCTCGCATGCTAGACGAACTGTTCAGCCTCATCCGCATTCCCAGTATCAGTGCCAAGCCCGAACACCACGACGACATGCTGGCCTGTGCCGAACGCTGGCGCCAGCTGCTGCTCGAAGCCGGTGCCGACGAAGCCATGGTGATGCCCTCGCAGGGCAATCCGATGGTGTTTGCCCAAAAGACGGTAAATCCCGAAGCGAAGACCGTCCTCATCTACGCCCACTACGACGTGATGCCCGCCGAGCCGCTGGAATTGTGGAAGAGTGCCCCCTTCGAACCCGAGGTACGCGACGGCCACATCTGGGCCCGCGGTGCCGACGACGACAAAGGCCAGTCGTTTATTCAGGTAAAAGCATTCGAATACTTGGTAAAAAACGGCCTTCTAACCCACAACGTGAAGTTCATTTTTGAAGGTGAAGAAGAAATCGGTTCACCCAGCCTGGAAGCTTTCTGCCAGGACCATCGAGAGCTGCTCAAGGCCGACATCATCCTCGTATCGGACACCAGCATGCTGGGAGCCGACCTGCCCTCGCTGACCACCGGCCTGCGCGGACTGGCCTACTGGGAAATAGAAGTGACGGGGCCTAACCGCGACCTGCACTCGGGGCACTTCGGCGGAGCGGTAGCCAATCCCATCAACGTGCTGTGCCAGATGCTGGCCCGCATAGTGGATGCCGACGGCCGTATCACCGTCCCCGGATTCTACGACGATGTGGAGGAAGTGCCGCAGGCCGAACGCGACATGATAGCCCACATCCCCTTCGACGAAGAGAAATATAAGGCTGCCATCGGGGTGAAGGAACTGTTCGGCGAGAAAGGCTACAGTACGCTGGAACGTAACAGCTGCCGTCCGTCGTTCGACGTCTGCGGCATTTGGGGAGGCTATACGGGCGAAGGTTCGAAGACAGTGCTGCCGTCGAAAGCCTATGCCAAGGTGTCGTGCCGCCTTGTACCCCACCAGGACCACCACAAGATTTCACAGCTGTTTGCCGACTACATCCAGAGCATTGCCCCCGCTACGGTACAGGTAAAAGTAACGCCCATGCACGGCGGACAAGGCTACGTCTGCCCCATCACCCTCCCCGCCTATCAGGCTGCCGAGAAAGGATTCGAGAAAGCATTCGGACGGAAGCCGCTGGCCGTGCGCCGCGGCGGTAGCATCCCCATCATCTCGACCTTCGAACAGGTACTGGGCATCAAGACGGTACTGATGGGATTCGGGCTGGAGAGCAACGCCATCCACTCGCCCAACGAGAACATGCCGCTCGACATCCTGCGCAAAGGCATCGAGGCGGTAGTTGAATTCCATTTGAACTATCAATAAACGAACAGATGAAAGACTTTCAGATACAAGTTATCGGCCTCATGTCGGGCACATCGCTTGATGGGCTTGACGTATGCTGCACCACCTTCCGGCGAGAAGCAGGGCACTGGACATACCACATTGACGCTGCGCGAGGTTACGCTTATCCCGATGACCTGCGTCGGGCTCTAGGCAACGACGCACAGCGGATGACTGCGCTAGAGTTCGTCACCCTGCACAGCGCTTACGGAAAATTTTTAGGCGAGCGCGTTAACGACTTCCTTAACGAATACGACCTACACCCCGACCTCATCGCCTCGCACGGACACACCGTATTCCACGAGCCGAAGAAGCGCATCATGTTCCAGATAGGCGACGGGGCGGCCATCACAGCCGAGACAGGTATCCCTACCGTGTCCGACTTCCGACGCCTGGACATCATGCTGGGCGGACAGGGCGCACCGCTGGTGCCCGTGGGCGACCACCTACTCTTTGCCGACTACGACTTCTGCCTCAATATCGGCGGCTTCTCCAACATTTCCTTCGAACGCGACGGGCAACGCGTGGCGTTCGACGTCAGTCCTGCCAACTACGTCATCAACCATTACTGCCGCCAGCGGGGGCTGGAGTTCGATCGCGACGGCCTGCTGGCCCGTAGCGGCACCATCTGCCCCACCCTACTGGAGCAGCTGGACGGGCTTGATTTCTATCGGCAAGAAGGTCCCAAGTCGCTGGGACGCGAATGGGTGGAACAGCTGGTCTATCCGATGCTCGACGCCAGTGGCCTCGGCTTGGAGGACCTGCTGCGCACGTTCTACGAGCACGTGGCGCACCAGGTGGCCCGCGTGGTCGAAGCAGTCCCTGCGGAAGGGCGTGAACGGCGGATGCTGGTTACGGGCGGCGGCGCCTACAACCTCTTCTTGACGGAGCGCATGGCGGCACTCTGCCCCTGCTGCCTAGTCGTCCCCGACGGACTGACGGTGGAATACAAAGAAGCCTTAATTTTTGCCTTCCTCGGTGCGCTCTACATGGCAGATGAGCCGAGCTGTCTGGCATCGGTGACGGGTGCGAAGAGAGACAACATCGGAGGGATGCTCTTTAAAGTTTAAGTTCGGAAGGACAGGTCTTATTCGAAAGGTTTGCGGAACGTACAGCCGTTACGCCACTCGGAGCAGCCGTAGGCGGTCTTGCCCTTGATGACGATGCCCTTGCCACAAAGCGGACACGGACGACCTACCAGCTCTTCGCCCTGCGGCTGAGCAGATTCGGCGACCTTCTTGCGCGACGTGCGTTTGCGGGGTTCCTTCTTCGCGGCGGAGGGTGCGGACGCTTTGGCTGTCGGTGTGGCAGGATCGGCCAAGGTAATGCGACGATTACTGTTGTCGGAGAGGACGGTAAGCACAATTTCGCGCACCATTTGTTTCAATTCATCCAAGAAACGGACAGCGTCATACGTGCGCCGCTCTATCTCGCGCAGCTTCTTCTCCCAAATACCGGTCAACTCGGCACTCTTCAGCAGTTCCTCACGAATGAGCTGTATCAGCTCCACGCCTGTGGGAGTAGCCACGAGGTTCTTCTTTTCCTTACGAATATAATTGCGTTTGAACAAAGTCTCAATGATGGCGGCACGGGTAGAAGGCCGGCCGATGCCGTTCTCCTTCAGAGCGTCGCGCAATTCGTCGTTGTCCACCAGCTTACCGGCAGTTTCCATGGCACGCAGCAAAGTAGCTTCAGTGTAAGGACGTGGGGGCTGTGTCCACTTTTCCACCAATTCGGGCACGTGGGAACCGCTCTCGCCACGGACAAAGGCGGGCAATACCTTATTGTCATCCCCCTCTTCCTTATCCTCAGCCTCCGTTGCGGCACCAGTCACGCTCTGACTGAAAACGACCCGCCAGCCAGGTTCAAGGATCTGTCTTCCCGACGTTTTGAAAAGGATGATTTCGTCCGCTCCTGTCCTGCACTCTCCCTCAACCGTCGTCGTGGCAAAGCGGCAATCGGGATAGAAGGCGGCAATAAAGCGGCGGGCGATGAGGTCGAACACACGGCGCTCCATATCGCTTAAGTTGACAGGCGGCTGCCCAGTGGGAATAATAGCATGATGGTCGGTCACTTTCGAGTTGTCGAACACCTTCTTCGACTTTGCCAGCGTCTTACCTTCGAGCGGAACGGTCAACGTTTCATAGCCACGCAGGCCCTTCAGGATGGAGGGACATTTGGGATAGATATCGTCGCTCAGGAAGGTGGTGTCCACACGCGGATAGGTGGTTACCTTCTTCTCGTAGAGCGACTGGATGAGCTTCAACGTCTCGTCAGCGGAATAAGCAAATTTCTTGTTACACTCCACCTGAAGCGACGTCAAGTCGAACAGGCGGGGCGGAGCCTCCTTGCCCTCCTTCTTCGTCACGGCAGTAACGGTGAAAGGTACGTCCTTGATGCGGGCCACAAGCGCCTCACCCTGCGCGCGGTCAGCAATGGGCTCCATACCGCGGTTCTCCTCCTCCTTTTTGGGTTTCTTGCCAGCTGCTACGGCTTCTTTCTGCTTCTCGGCCTCCAGGGCCAGTTCCTCATCACTCTTACGCACCAGGGCGGTAAAGGTGGTGTCACGATAAACGGTATTCAATACCCAGTACTGACGAGGTACGAAATGCTGTATCTCCAGCTGCCGGTTGACGATAAGAGCCAAGGTAGGAGTTTGCACTCGCCCGATAGACAGCACCTGGCGGTTCTGCCCGTATTTCATGGTGTAGAGCCGCGTGGCGTTCATACCCAGCAGCCAGTCGCCGATGGCGCGGCTCAGGCCCGCCTCATACAGGGGTTGGAAGTCGGCGGCATCGTACAGCTTATCGAAGCCCTCACGAATGGCCTCCTCGGTCAGTGACGAAATCCACAGGCGCTTCACGGGACACTTGGCTCCCGCCTTCTGCATCACCCAGCGTTGGATGAGTTCTCCCTCCTGACCGGCATCGCCGCAGTTTATAATCATGTCGGCTTTCTGCATCAGCCCCTCGATAACTCGAAACTGACGTTCGTATGTAGGATTGTCAATGAGCTTAATGCCGAAGCGGGGCGGTATCATGGGCAGGCTGCCCAGGCTCCACGTCTTCCAGTCGGGCGTATATTCGTGAGGTTCCTTCAGGGTACAGAGGTGGCCGAACGTCCATGTCACCTGATACCCGTTCCCCTCGATATATCCGTCTTTCTTCTCCTTCGCTCCCAGCACGTCGGCAATATCACGTGCCACCGAAGGCTTTTCGGCAATACAAACTATCATTTTCTTCTATTATTTGACTGGCAAAGATAGTGCAAACTGAGAGAAGCGCAAAGCGAAAACATCGTTTTCAGCTTTCGATTCCGAAGTGCATCCTATCTTATCATAACTCACCACAGATTACACAGACTGACACAGATTTATCCTCACTCAGGCAAGGCGGATAATCTGCGTAATCTGTGATAAAAAAGCCGACCCACTCCAAGACAGTGCTTCCTGACCTTCTCACGAAGTGCTCCGTCACCCTCTAACGAAGTGCTTTGTTACCCCCTAAGGAAGCACTTCATGACACCCTAAGGAAGCACTTCGTGAGAACGTCAGGAAGCACTTCGTTATTTCCGCCCTCCCCAAAGAGTGAATCACCCGGAAAATTCTTACCGCTGTACATGGAAGAATGGGAAGCTTACATATTCCACCTTTATGAATAGCCCCTCACCACACAAAAGGGCATAAAAAAAGGGCTCCGCTGAGCCCAACCTTTGTTAACCTTAAATCTAATACTATGAAAAACACATTGCAAAGGTACTCACTTTATGGAAATCTCCAAAGAATCAAAGTAAAAAAGCATGTTTAATAACATAGATTAAAAGAAAAAGGCGGATATGCAAATGCATTCCGCCTTTTTTTAACATTTATCGGACCCGATTATTCTTCATCCAGGAGGATGTCCAGAATCTGGCAAGCAGCCTTGGCCACGGAAGTACCGGGACCAAAGATAGCAGCCACACCGGCCTTGTACAGGAAGTCATAGTCCTGTGCGGGGATTACACCACCGGCAATCACAACGATGTCTTCACGACCCAGCTTCTTCAATTCGGCAATGATTTGCGGAATCAAAGTCTTGTGACCGGCGGCCAGTGAAGACACACCTACTACATGCACATCGTTCTCGACAGCCTCACGGGCAGCCTCGGCCGGAGTCTGGAACAACGGTCCCATATCTACGTCAAAACCGCAGTCGGCATAACCGGTTGCAACTACTTTCGCACCACGGTCGTGACCGTCCTGACCCATCTTGGCAATCATGATACGGGGCTGACGGCCTTCCTTCTTGGCAAACTTTTCGCACAGTTCACATGCCTTGGCGAAGTCTGCATCGCTCTTACTTTCTGATGAATACACGCCTGAAATAGTTCTGATTACTGCTTTATAACGTCCTACAACTTTCTCACAAGCATACGAGATTTCTCCCAAAGTGGCACGAACACGGGCAGCCTCGACGGCCAGCTCCAGCAAGTTGCCTTCCTTCGTCTCGACACACTTGGTGATGGCATCCAGTGCCTTCTGAACCTCTTCCTCATTACGTCCTTCCTTCAGACGCTTCAGGTTCTCCAGCTGTTCCTGACGAACGGCCGTATTGTCAATTTCCAGAATATCAATCGGAGCTTCCTTCTCGAGGCGATACTTGTTCACACCGACAATAGTCTGCGCACCGCTGTCGATACGAGCCTGCGTACGTGCGGCAGCCTCTTCGATACGCATCTTGGGGATACCGGTTTCGATAGCCTTGGCCATACCGCCCAGCTTCTCGATTTCCTGGATATGTTCCCATGCCTTGTGGGCAATCTCGTTGGTCAGCGACTCTACATAGTAGGAACCACCCCACGGGTCAACGTTCTTACAGATGTTGGTCTCTTCCTGAATATAAATCTGCGTATTACGCGCGATACGGGCAGAGAAGTCGGTCGGCAGGGCGATGGCCTCGTCGAGGGCGTTGGTGTGCAGAGACTGCGTATGACCCAATGCGGCTGCCATAGCCTCGATACAGGTACGGCCTACGTTGTTGAACGGATCCTGCTCGGTCAGCGACCAACCGGAAGTCTGAGAGTGCGTACGCAAAGCCAGTGACTTCGGGTTCTTCGGATTGAACTGCTTCACTATCTTGGCCCACAACATACGTGCAGCACGCATCTTGGCAATTTCCATGAAGTGGTTGGTACCGATAGCCCAGAAGAAAGACAGACGCGGTGCAAAGGCATCGATGTCCAGTCCGGCACCCACACCGGCACGAAGGTATTCCAGACCGTCGGCTAGGGTATAAGCCAACTCGATATCTGCCGTAGCACCAGCTTCCTGCATGTGGTAACCGGAGATGGAGATGGAGTTGAACTTCGGCATCTTCTGCGAAGTATATTCAAAGATGTCAGAAATAATCTTCATGGAGAATGCAGGCGGGTAGATATAGGTGTTGCGCACCATGAATTCCTTCAGAATATCGTTCTGGATGGTACCGGCCATTTCTTCAAGCTTGGCACCCTGCTCCAGACCGGCATTGATATAGAACGCCATGACGGGCAGCACGGCACCGTTCATCGTCATGGATACAGACATCTTGTTCAAAGGAATGCCGTCAAACAGCACCTTCATGTTCTCCAGCGAGCAGATAGACACACCTGCCTTACCAACGTCACCCACTACACGTTCGTTGTCGGGGTCGTAACCGCGGTGCGTAGCCAAGTCGAAGGCTACAGACAAACCTTTCTGACCGGAAGCCAGATTACGGCGATAGAACGCATTCGATTCTTCGGCCGTAGAAAAACCTGCATACTGACGGATTGTCCAAGGACGCAGGGTGTACATTACTGAGTACGGGCCACGCAGATAAGGAGGAATACCGGCAGCATAATCCAGATGTTCCATACCTTCGAGGTCTTCTTTGGTATAAACAGGCTTCACGTTGATGTGTTCCGGCGTCTTCCAATCAGCCTCAATGCCGTTAGCCTTCTGCCATTCAGCACCATTGACGGGCTTGAAATTGGCATATATATCTAAGTTTTTAAAATCTTTTCTCATCTTACTTCAAAAGTTTAGCGTTGTATTCTTTCAGTGTTTCCAGCACGTTGACACGAACATGGATGAAATTCTCGATACCGGCAGCCTTCAGTTCGTCCATGCAGGCAGGAGCTCCGGCAACGATGAACATGGCACGACCATTCAAAGCCTTGAATGCGGGAACTGCATACTCGGCATATTCGTCATCACTCGAGCAGAGTACTACAATGTCGGCCTTTGCAGCTACAGCAGCTTCAACGCCTTCTTCTACAGTAGAGAAGCCCAGGTTGTCCACCACTTCGTATCCGGCGCAAGCCAGGAAGTTGCAGGAGAACTGTGCACGTGCCTGACGCATAGCCAGGTTACCAATCGTCAACATGAATGCTTTCGGACGCTTGCCGGAAGTTTCGGTCTGCAGACGTAGAGCCTCGAATTCGCTGGCGGCACGGTCGAAGTTCAAAGAAGGAACATCCTTTTCGCAAGTATCATGGTGTCCGCCACAGCAGCAGACAGCTTCCAACGGACGCTTTTCGCCGGCCAGTTCGGTGAAGTTAGGATACTGGTTGGTGCCCAACAGAATTTCCTTACGCTTGGCCACAGCTTCGTGACGAGCCTTGTTGCTGGCATTCACAGCTTCCTGTACCTTGCCGACCTTCACTGCTGCATAGAAACCACCTTCATCCTCAACAGCCAGGAACAAATCCCAAGCCTGCTTGGCAATGGACACCGTCAAGTTTTCAATATAATAGGAACCGGCAGCCGGATCAATCACTTTGTCGAAATGAGATTCTTCTTTCAGCAACAGCTGCTGGTTGCGTGCCAGACGCTCGGAGAAATCATTCGGAGTTTCGTAAGCCTTGTCGAACGGAACTACCGTCATGGAATCAACACCTGCAATAGCAGCACTCATGGCTTCGGTCTGCGTACGGAGCAGATTCACATACGAATCAAAAACTGTCAGATTGAAAGAAGATGTTTCAGCATGTATCTTCATCTGAGCGGCACACTTGCAATCGCCTTCTGCCAAATACGAGTTTACAATATCAGCCCACAACATACGGCCAGCACGGAACTTGGCTATTTCAAGGAAGTAATTGGAGCTGATACCAAAATTAAACTTCATCTTCTTGGCTACCGTAGCTGCAGACACGCCGGCTTCGGTCAGCTGATTCAGATATTCATTACCCCAAGCCAATGCATAACCCAGTTCCTGATAGATATAGGCTCCGGCATTGTTCAACGTCAAGGCATTTACATTGATCACCTGGTAACCGGGCAAGGCTTCCGTAGCGGCAATCAGTGCTTTGGCTGTCTCCACCATGTTACCTTTCTCTTTACCTTTGGCAAGCATCTTGTTGAAGTAGTCGTAATTAATAGACCCTTTCAACTTGCTCAAATCATAACCTTTCTTCTTGAAGTATTCCACAAGCAGATTAGCCAATTCGACCACATGTCCCTGACATGTAGAGAAGTTCAGTTCTACACATTCAGCACAAATGTCTTTGAGCAAGACTTCGATGTAAGCTGCATTCAGTTCTTTTGCTTTTACCCGGAAAGCAAGCGAGTCAATACCCTTATTCAAGATGTCCAACGCTTTAGCATTAGCCTCTGCAGGATCCTCCACCTTGATTTCCTGACGAACCAACCATTCATTGTTATCTTTCTTGTTTCCTCTCAAGTAAGGGAATTCACCAGGAAGCGCATCGGTCGTCTTCAGACCTTCGAGGTCTTCCTTACGGTAGAAAGGTTTCACTTTGAATCCTTCGTTTGTCTTCCAAACGAGTTTCTTCTCAAAATCAGCACCTTTCAGGTCGGCTGTTACTTTCTCCATCCACTGCTCCGTGGTAACAGGAGAAAAGTCCGAGAAGAGTTTTTCTTTACTGTCTGCCATAGTTTATAAATTTTAAAATAGATAAATACTATTCATCATTTTGTTGTCAATAGACTCGCAAATATACTCAATTCAAATGAAAGACAATCCTTTTTAGTGAATTTTCATACGTACTCCGAAACAAGTGTCAACTGGAGATAGCAAAAATGAAAAATTCGACAAAAGCTTTGGTGGCAAACAGTTAATTAACTAATTTTGCACGGTTGTTTTTTTTCAACAAAATAAAGAGAATTTTAATATTATGAATTGGTTAGAAAGCTTGTTATGGGATCCCGCCTCAGTGGCACATATCGTGTGCCTCTACGCCTTTGTCATCTCATTGGGTGTACTATTGGGTAAAATCAAATTCTTCGGTGTATCGCTAGGAGTTACGTTCGTGCTCTTTGCCGGCATTCTGATGGGGCATTTAGGATTTACAGGAGAAATTCATATCCTGCACTTCTTGCGTGAATTTGGCCTTATATTATTTGTATTCTGCATTGGTTTGCAAGTAGGGCCATCGTTCTTCTCCTCTTTCAAGAAAGGAGGTATGACACTGAACCTGCTTGCCGTATGTATCGTTCTGCTGAACATCGTCGTCACACTGGCCATTTACTTCCTCGCCAATGGCCGCGTAGAATTACCTATGATGATTGGTATTCTATATGGTGCAGTAACCAATACCCCCGGTCTCGGTGCAGCCCAAGAAGCTTTGAACCAATTAAATTATACAGGTGAACCTATTGCCTTAGGTTATGCTTGTGCCTATCCACTCGGCGTAGTAGGCATCATTGGTTCCATCATCGCCATTCGGTATATTTTCCGCATTTCATTTGCCAAGGAGGAAGCACAGATAAAGGCTCAAGACGCTGATACCAAACATAAGCCGCACATCATGCACCTTGAAGTGCGTAACGAATCCATCAACGGAAAATCATTAATCCAGGTAAAAGACTTTTTGGGGCGTCCATTTGTCTGTTCACGTATCCGCCACGAAGGACATGTCAGCATACCCAACCACGAAACTATATTTTATACAGGTGACCAATTATTCATAGTTTGTTCGGAAGAAGACGCCGAAGCCATCACCGCTTTTATCGGCCGTGAAATCCAGGTGGACTGGGAAAAACAAGATATGCCGATGGTGTCCAGACGTATCCTCGTTACCAAATCAGAAATCAATGGAAAGAAATTGGGAAGTATGCACTTCCGCAGCATGTACGGTGTAAATGTAACACGTATCAACCGTTCTGGTATGGATTTGTTTGCGGATCCGAATTTGATATTGCAAGTAGGTGACCGCGTTATGGTAGTAGGCCAACAAGATGCAGTAGAACGTGTAGCAGGTGTACTGGGCAATCAATTAAAACGCCTTGACACACCGAATATTGTGACTATTTTCGTTGGTATCTTCCTAGGAATTGTATTAGGCAGTTTGCCTATCGCTTTCCCCGGTATGCCTACTCCTGTCAAGTTAGGTCTGGCTGGTGGACCACTAGTGGTAGCTATTCTTATCGGTCGATTCGGGCATAAGCTAAAATTAGTAACTTATACTACAATGAGTGCCAACCTAATGTTGCGCGAAATAGGTATCGTACTATTCTTGGCAAGCGTCGGCATCGAAGCAGGCGAACATTTCGTGCAGACAGTAGTCCATGGGGACGGTCTGCTGTACGTCGGTTATGGTTTCCTCATTACAGTTATCCCGTTGCTGATCGTCGGTATCGTAGCACGACTTTATTATAAAGTTAACTATTTCACACTAATGGGTCTGATTGCAGGTAGTACCACAGATCCACCTGCTCTGGCTTATGCCAATCAGGTTTCAGGCAACGATGCTCCATCCGTAGGTTATTCTACGGTCTATCCATTGTCAATGTTTCTACGTATCATTGCAGGACAAATGATCTTGCTAGCCATGCTATAAATTAACAGAGGCGGAGCTGGAAATCCAACTCCGCCTCTGATATTTTTACAGGAGACCCAATCAACGGTAGGAAACATCCAACTTCAATTTTTTCCGCACAAACTCTTCGACGTAATCTACTGTTGCATCAATGCCTAATGCGGATGAATCGACACACAAATGATAAGTGGCAGCAGCTCCCCAAGTCTTACAACTATAATAATTGTAATAATCAGATCTCTTCTTGTCAGCCCGCTCCATCATAACCTCTGCTTCCTCTTCAGAGATACCGTACATATGACACAAGCGCACCCTACGATCCTCTGGAGTAGAAGAAATAAAAATATTAGCGCAACGTGGATGCTCACGCAGAATATAATCCGCACATCGTCCAACAAAAAGACAAGACTTTTCATTGGCCAACCGACGAATAACATCACTCTGTACCTTAAACAGCGAATCATTGCTCAGACAGTTGTTCGTAGGAATAGCTCCTTCACCAATAAAGGGAAAACGCATGCCCCAAAAACCACCTATAATACCCTGTGAAGGACGTTCATCAGCCTTTTCAAAAAATTCACGACACAACCCACTCTCTTCCGAAGCCAACTGTATCAGTTCCTTATCATAAAAAGAGATACCTAAACGTGCTGCCAAACGTTCACCTATTTCGCGTCCACCACTACCCAACTGCCTACCTATATTTACTACAAAATGATCCATAATCCTTTATCTTAAAATTACTTGCTGAAGGCAAATATAAATAATCTTGCGTAAACGAACGAATACATCGAAAAAAATGTTTTCTATCCGACTCACACAAACCATCAATTCACCAAAGACGAAGGCTTTGATTTACGAAACTGGCGAAACTGGGCTATCAACATGAACGCCGCAATAAGACTGGCCAAAAAATCGGAAACCGGCATGCTGATCCATACCCCCAATGCACCGAAGAAATGGGGCAAAATCAGCAAACAGGGAAGCAAAATCAGCAACTGACGGGACAAGGACAAGAATATGGCTTTACCCGCCATACCGATACTTTGAAAGAAATTGGCCGTCACCATCTGGAAACCGATAATGGGGAAAAACATGACGATAATGCGCAAGCCACGTGCTGACAGATTTATCAACTCTGCATCAGACGTAAAAATACCCACGACCAAACGTGGAAAAGCCATGCCTACTGCAAAGCCAAACGTGGTAACAACTGTCGCATAAACAACAGTCAATTTCAAGACCTTAGTAACACGTTGATAGAGCTGTGCGCCATAATTGTAACCGGCTATGGGCTGCATTCCTTGATTCAGTCCCATCACAATCATGACTACAATATATACCAGACGATTTACGATGCCAAATGCACCAATAGCCAAGTCACCACCATGACGTTTCAGTCCCTGGTTAATCAAAATAACGATAAAGCAAGCCGCCATGTTCATCAGAAACGGAGACATACCAATAGCCAGCGAATCAATTACAATCTTACGTTTCAAACGGAAAATACCTTTATGAAAATGAAGCAGTTCATTGGGATTACTGAACAACTTCAACTGCCAAAATAGCGCAATAATCTGTGCCAATATCGTAGCAACGGCAGCTCCACGAATACCCCAGCCGAAACCGTAAATGAATAACGGATCGAGAATGGTATTGATTATCACCGTAGCTACCGTAGCATACATAGCCTTCTGAGGATGTCCGGAGGATCTCAGGACTGAATTCAGTCCCAAATAAAGATGAGTAATCGCATTACCCACCAATTACTCCAGATGGGTAAAACCATAGGAAAACATATCTAACATAATCTGACAAATATCATTGATTTATAGTTAGTTATGAATAGAGGCCGTTTTTTGATTGGATAGTTATATTTGCCTAATTTGGGATATAAAAGCACGCTTTTTGTCCCGTTTTTGTCCCGCCGTGAATTATCTTTGTAACGCTTGCAAGTGACTGATAAACAATATAGTAACAAATCCAAAAATCGGATAACACAGAAAAGAAAATGGGACGAAAGAAGAAAGAAATCAAAATTAAGGAGCCTGTCCGCATACGCGAGAAGAGGCTCAACGACGGCAATGTAAGCCTGTACCTCGACATGTACTACCGTGGCGCAAGGAAGAAAGAGGGCCTGAAACTCTACCTCGTGCCTGAAACGGATGCCGCCGCAAGGTTGCAGAACAGGAACACGCGCAAGCTGGCCGAGCAAATTAAGGCGCAACGCATCCTCGACATTCAGGAAAAGGGTCTTGTGAACTGGGAGGACGTAAAAAAGGCAAGGATGACGCTCAGCGCATGGGTGGCGAAGTACACTGCCGAGGAAAACGGCCTAAGTCCGGCCAGCATGAGATCGAAGCGGAACGCGCAGGCAAGGGTGGAACAATACCTATTATATATAGGCAAACCAAGCCTCACCCTAAAAGAGGTTGACAAGGATTTCTGCAAGGGCTTCATCGCCTTTCTGAAAACATGCACGTTCAACCAAGGCAAAAAGACATTGAGCAGTACCACTTGCCGAATATTCATGAATCGCCTTGCCGCCGCGTTAAACAAGGCCGTAAGCGAAGGACTAATAGACCGCAATCCATTCAAACTGTTGGAAACAAAGGAAAAGCCGCAGAAGTTGAACGCCATGCGTGAGTTCTTGACAATTGAGGAACTTCGCCAACTGATGGCCACGCCGTGCCGCTACGACATTGTGAAAAAGGCATTTCTGTTTTCCTGTTTCACCGGGTTACGGTACAGCGACATGATGACCTTGAAATGGAGCGAGATACACAAGGCGGCGGACGGAAAGACGCTCTACATCGAGCATCAGCAGGTGAAAACCAAGAACACGGTGACGATACCGCTCTCCAACGAAGCTTTGAAATGGATGCCCCGAAAGTCAAAGGACGAAGAAAGGGTATTTCACCAGTTACGCATCACTTCTACCACAGTGGAAGTGGTGTTGGGCGAATGGATGCAGATGGCCGGAATACAGAAGCACATCACCTACCATTGCAGCAGGCATACGGCGGCGACCATGTTGCTGACCCTCGGCGCAGACCTTTACACGGTGAGCAAGATACTCGGACACCGTAGCATCCGCATGACCGAAGTCTATGCCAAGATAGTGGATAAGAAGAAAATCGAGACGATGAACCTCGTAAACAATATGTTTGTATAACCGATTAAAAGAAGAATTTTATGAAAGTAGAAATCAAAGTGAGAATGTTGACAGCCGGAAACCGCAGCTTGTATCTGGAATACTACGAAACGGGCTTCCGCAAAAGAGAGAACCTGCATCTGTACCTTGTACCCGATGACGCTCCGAACGCAAGGATGCTCAACGGGCAGACCTACCGAAAGGCGCAAGAGATACGGGCGCAGCGCATCCTCACCCCTCCGTCTTTCGCGAAGAAGAAAAAGAGGGAAGAAAACGAAGCGGCCAAGTCCATGACCTGGCTCCAGTGGTGCAGTGATTATGTGCAATGTGCCATGCTGAACGGTAACTGTAAAAAGATGATACAACACAAGGATGTCGTGCGCAGACGGATTGAGACTTATTTGAAACGAGCCAAGAAAACGGATGTCCTGCTGAAAGACGTTGATAGGGATTTGGTAAGCGGACTGTTCGGATATATGCGCAATTACCGCAACAGAAAGCAGATAAAGGCAAATGGTGGCAAGTTGGCGGCTTACACCCTCGTGCTGTTTGAAGAAACGGTAAAGGCTATTTTCAACAAAGCCGTGCGTGACGGACTGATGGCTTTCAATCCCGTTCAGGAACTTACGAGGGAGGAACATTTCCATGCGCCGGACAAGCACCGTGAATACCTTACAGCGGACGAATTGAAACGCTTTCTTGCCGTAGAGCCGCAAACCTTTATGGAAGAAGTTGTGCAGAGGGCTTTTGGTTTTTCCTGCATGACGGGGCTTAGGCTCGGCGACATGCAACGGTTGCGGTGGAGCGACATTAAGGACGTAAACGGTGTACAAACGGTGTCGGTCATTCAGCACAAGACCAAACGGCCAGTTGCTGTGCCGCTTAATGCGCTGGCTCTGTCCTTGCTTCCGCCACGACCCGAAAACGGGGAGGATGGTATCATCTTTCCGTTGGTGAAGAAGCCCGACAACGTGGCGAAGTACGTGCGCCGCATCAAAAACAAGGCAGGGATAGAAAAGGACTTTACCTATCACAGCAGCCGCCATTCGGCGGCAACGTTGGCGATAACGGCAGGTGCGGAACTTTACTCGGTCAGCAAGATCTTGGGACATGGGAGCATCGCATCCACGCAGGTTTACGCAAAGGTGAATATGGAGAAAAAGGTAGAAGCTATGAGCCTTACCAATGGCGTGTTCTAAGTTGAATGATAGTCAAACTGGGGGTTGTTGAAATGACATCCTCCTGTATTTGAATTGTTGTTTAGGGGGTCGATGATTTATCGACCCCCTATAAAGTTCAAATTTGCAGTGGTAGAAACATTTTTTCAAAAAACACAACTCGTTGGTTGTGCTTTCTCGGATAATTGTATTACCTTTGCATCCAGACAAGATAAGGTAATCTTTCAATGAATACAACGACAGATAAAATGCCTCGTATGGCTATGGAAGCCGTAAGGCAGGAAACTGATGTGAAACAGGATAAAAAGGATTGGGCGGAATACTCGCAGTTGATTGCCGCCGCCATGTCAAAACGGATGACGGAACTCGGCTTGACGCAACAGATGCTTGCCGAAAAGATGAACTGCACCCAGCAATACATATCCAAAGTGCTGAAAGGCAAAAAGAATATGTCGTTGGAAACCATTTGCAAGATAGAAAACGCATTGGGCATTGAGATTATCAGAAGTCTGAACGATAATGAGTAACGCATAAAAGGCAGAACAGGAATATGTCTATACAAAGTGAAGCGGCATTGGAAGCCGGACTTATCGCCACGCTCCAGCAAATGGATTATGAATATGTCCAGATTGCCGAGGAAGAGAATCTTCAAGCCAATTTCAAGCGGCAGTTGGAGATACATAACCGTAAGCGATTGGCAGAGCATGGTCGTACCGAATTTACAGATGAGGAATTTGACAAGATACTCATCTACCTTGAGGGAGGCATCCGCTTTGAAAAGGCGAAGAAGCTCCGCGACCTTTATCCGCTTGACACGGCTGACGGCAAACGCATCTGGGTGGAGTTCCTTAACCGTCAACAGTGGTGCCAGAACGAATTTCAGGTTTCCAACCAAATCACGGTGGAAGGCCGAAAGAAATGCCGCTACGATGTGACCATTCTTATAAACGGCCTGCCTTTGGTACAGATTGAATTGAAACGCCGGGGTGTAGAGTTGAGAGTAGCATACGACCAAATCCAACGCTATCACAAAACTTCTTATCACGGTCTGTTTGATTACATTCAACTGTTCGTGATTTCCAACGGTGTCAATACACGCTATTTCGCCAACAATCCAAACGGAGGCTATAAGTTCACGTTCAACTGGACGGACGCAGCCAATGTGCCGTTCAATGAAATGGATAAGTTTGCTGCTGCATTCTTGGAGAAATGTACGCTCGGCAAAATCATAGGCAAATACATCGTGCTGCATGAGGGCGACAAATGCTTGATGGTGCTTCGTCCGTACCAGTTCTATGCTGTAGAGAAGATATTGGATAAGGTGAAGAACTCCAACGACAACGGCTATATATGGCATACAACAGGAGCCGGAAAGACATTGACTTCATTCAAGGCGGCACAGCTTGTTTCCGAACTGGATGATGTGGATAAGGTGATGTTCGTGGTTGACCGCCACGACCTCGACACCCAAACCCAATCGGAATATGAAGCCTTTGAGCCGGGTGCGGTGGACGGCACGGACAATACGGACGAGTTGGTGAAACGGTTGCACAGCAATTCCAAGATAATCATCACTACCATTCAGAAACTCAACGCCGCAGTCAGCAAGACGTGGTACAGCAACAAGATTGAAGCCATACGCCACTCCCGTATCGTGATGATATTCGATGAGTGCCACAGAAGCCACTTCGGAGAAAGTCACAAGCGCATCATGAAGTTCTTTGACAACGCCCAAGTGTTCGGCTTCACGGGTACGCCCATTTTCACGGAGAATGCCATTAACGGGCATACTACCAAAGAGATATTCGGCAACTGCCTGCACCAATACCTTATCAAGGATGCCATAGCCGATGAAAACGTGCTGGGCTTTCTTGTGGAGTATTATCACGGAAGCGAAGAAGTGGAAAAGGGCAATGCCAACCGCATGGAGGAGATAGCCAAATTCATCCTTAATAATTTCAATAAGTCAACCTTTGACGGTGAGTTTGATGCTCTGTTTGCCGTGCAATCCGTACCGATGCTTATCCGCTATTACAAGATATTCAAGTCGTTGAAGCCGAAAATCCGTATCGGCGCAGTATTTACATACGCTGCCAACAGCAGCCAGGACGATGAACAGACGGGAATGAATACGGGGCAGTATGTCAGCGAAAGCACAGGCGAGGCGGACGAACTGCAAGCCATCATGGATGACTACAATGAAATGTTCGGCACAGCGTTCACGACCGAGAATTTCCGCGCCTACTACGATGACATCAACCTACGCATGAAAAAGAAACGGGCGGATATGAAACCGCTTGACCTCTGCCTTGTCGTGGGTATGTTCCTTACGGGCTTTGACAGCAAAAAGCTCAATACGCTCTATGTGGATAAGAACTTGGAGTATCACGGATTACTGCAAGCATTCAGCCGTACTAATCGTGTGCTGAATGAGAAAAAGCGTTTCGGTAAAATTATATGCTTCCGTGATTTGAAAAGCAATGTTGATACGGCCATCAGGCTTTTCAGCAACTCCAACAATCCCGAAGAAATAGTACGTCCTCCGTTTGAGGAAGTAAAAAAGGAATACCAGCAGTTGGCAACTGACTTTTTGCAGAAATACCCGGAGCCAAGCAGCATAGACCTATTGCAGAGTGAAAAGGACAAGAAAGACTTTGTGCTGGCTTTCCGCGACATTATTCGTAAACATGCAGAAATTCAGATATACGAGGATTACAGCGATGATGCGGACGACCTCGGCATGACCGAACAGCAGTTCATGGACTTCCGAAGCAAGTACCTTGATATTCACGATACGTTTATCTTAGTTGACACTGTTTCACCCACCAAGCCGTGGAATGATGAAACGCCGGGTGATGAAAGGTTGGAGGATGTGGATTTCTGCCTTGAACTCCTGCACAGCGACATTATCAATGTAGCTTATATCCTTGAACTGATTGCCAACCTTGACCCGTATAGCAATGACTATGCAGAGCGGCGCAAGAACATCATAGACACGATGATAAAGGATGCCGAAATGCGTAACAAGGCGAAACTCATTGACGGCTTCATCCAAAAGAATGTGGATGATGATAAGGAGAACTTCATGATGCAGCGGCAAAAGGCGGACGGTACAAGTGAACTGGAAGAACGATTGAATAACTATATCACGACCGAGCGCGAAAAGGCCGTGAACTCTTTGGCACAGGACGAGGGACTTTCTTCTGATGTACTCGACCATTACTTGAAAGAATATGACTACCTGCAAAAAGAGCAGCCGGAAATCATACAAAAGGCTCTCAAAGAGAAGCACCTCGGACTGATTAAGACACGAAAGGCTTTGACAAGGATAATGGATAGGTTGCGCAGTATTATCAGAACTTTTAGTTGGGATTAAATTATGGACGAAAATGTTTTTCTTGTAAAGTGGTATGGCCCATTTACTACTTCAGAGGAAGAAAGATTATGGGAAAAAGAACAATCATTCAAGTGTTCTTTATATTTACTACATGGCAAATTAAAATACGCAAAGTCACGTGAAGTCTATTATTGCGGGGAATCCACACGGAACGTATATAAAAGACTTTGTGATAAAGGGCACCATATCGCCGAGATAAAAGAGCGTTTGAACTCAATTTATGTAGGTCGTATATCCAACATCAAACATCCTACAAGAAGCCAAATAATGTTAGTAGAAAAGACTATTACAGCATATTTGGCTGAAGAGCTTGGAGAGCAGAATCTACTTAATGCAACAAATTTCTATTATTCAAGCCAAAATGTATATGTAATTAACGAGTGGTGGAAAATAGATGGTGAATCCATGTGGGCACGTCAACCCATAAATGCACCATCCCATATTGTGCCAGATGTAATATGCTCTCATTGTACGGAGAACAAAGATATAGAGCTGTATGGTTGTAAGAAAATGAAACGGTTGTAACCCATAAAATCTCAACAATGAAGTTAGGCAAATTAGAACAAGTAACAGACCTCCGCTCTGTTTGGAAGCACGAAGCTAAGGATTTCACTCCTTGGCTGGCCAAAGAAGAAAATTTAGAGATTCTTAGTGAAGCGGTGGGCATAGATATAGTTGTCGAAGAACAGGAATCCAATGTAGGCGATTTTAGTGTTGACCTGTACGCTACAGAGGAAGGGACAGGGCGGCGAATTATCATAGAGAACCAACTGGAAGAAACTAATCACGACCATTTGGGTAAGATTATTACGTATGCTTCGGGTAAAGATGCGGAGGTGATTATTTGGATTGTCAAGAAAGCACGTGACGAGCATAAACAAGCCATAGAATGGCTGAATCAACATACAGATGACAAATTTGAGTTTTTCCTAATAGAGATTGAATTATGGAAAATCAACGATTCTGAACCAGCTCCTAAGTTCAATATCGTAGAACGCCCCAATAATTGGGCAAAGGCTATGAAAAAGACTGCTGGACTTTCGGAAACTGAAAGTCTGCAACTCGCTTTTTGGGAACAATTCAACAATGAAGCTCCCAAATATTCTGCTTTTATGAAGAATTTCAAATTACGAAAGCCGCAAGCTCAACATTGGTATGACCTTGGAATGGGGTCATCCGCATATCATCTTTGCATGACATTGAATACTAAAAATAACAGTCTATCTGCAGGATTGTATGTTCACGAAGACAAAGAAATTATTGCAAAATTCAAGGCTAATGAAGAACTTGTCACCAAGATTTTAGGTATATCAGACCAAAATGAAATCGAATGGCGTTTGAATGATAACAAAAAGTCAAGTCGTTTCTTAGTCCTTCATTCTATGGGAGATATGAATGACAAAGATAATTGGAATAGAGGCTGTGCATGGCTTTGTGACATGTGCATAAGAATAAAACAAGTAGTTAAAGAGATACTAAAATAAATATGAGCGAAGAATTACAACAGAAACTCCGTGACCAACTTTGGGAAGTGGCCAATAAGTTGCGCGGTAATATGTCGGCCAGTGATTTCATGTATTTCACTTTGGGCTTCATCTTCTACAAATACCTTTCGGAGAAGATAGAGGCATACGCCAACAATGCTTTGGTGGATGATGAAGTGTCATTCAAAGAATTGTGGACTATGGAGGGCGAGGATGCCGCCGAACTGCAAGAGGAACTGAAGAAGCAATGCTTGGAGGGTGTCGGCTACTTTATCGAACCGACTTACCTTTTTTCATCGGTAATAGACCGAATAAAGAAGAAAGAGAATATATTGCCCATTCTTGAACGCTCGTTGAAGCGCATCGAGGATAGCACATTGGGACATGACAGTGAGGAAGATTTTGGAGGTCTGTTCTCTGATATTGACCTCGCTTCACCGAAATTAGGCAAGACGGCTGATGACAAAAATACCCTCGTCAGTAATGTATTGTTGGCTTTGGACGATATAAAGTTTGGTGTGGAGGCATCGGAAGAAATAGACATTCTTGGCGATGCCTACGAGTATATGATTGGCCAGTTTGCCGCTGGAGCCGGAAAGAAAGCCGGGGAGTTCTACACGCCACAGGAAGTCAGTCAGATATTGGCAGAAATCGTATCTATTGGTCATGCGCGGCTTCGGAATGTGTACGACCCGACTTGCGGTAGCGGCTCGTTGCTTCTTCGTGCGGCAAAGGTGGGTCATGCCGTGGATATTTATGGGCAGGAAAAGAACCCGACAACTTACAACCTTGCCCGAATGAATATGCTGTTGCATGGCATTAAGTTCAGCAATTTCAAGATAGAGAACGGTGATACGTTGGAATGGGATGCCTTTGGTGATAAGCAATTCGATGCGGTAGTGGCTAATCCTCCGTTCTCCGCAGAATGGAGTGCAGCCGATAAGTTCAACAACGATGACCGTTTCAGCAAGGCTGGACGACTTGCACCGAAGAAAACCGCCGATTACGCTTTCATCCTCCACATGATATACCACTTGAATGAGGGCGGCACAATGGCTTGCGTTGCACCTCATGGCGTTTTGTTCCGTGGTAATGCCGAGGGCGTAATCCGCCGTTTCCTTATCGAAAAGAAAAATTACATTGATGCCATCATCGGTTTGCCAGCCAACATTTTCTATGGTACAAGCATACCTACCTGCATCCTTGTGATGAAGAAATGCCGTAAGGAGGATGATAACATCTTGTTTATTGACGCAAGCAAGGAGTTTGAAAAGGTCAAGACCCAAAACAAGCTCCGTCCGCAACATATTCAAAAGATAGTCGAAACCTACCGCGACCGTAAGGAAATAGAAAAGTACAGTCACCTTGCCACGCTGCAAGAGATAGCCGATAATGACTATAACTTGAATATTCCTCGTTACGTTGACACCTTTGAGGAAGAAGAACCGATTGACATCAAAGCGGTAATGTCTGAAATCAAGGAGCTGGAAGCCAAACGTGCCGAATTGGATAAGGAGATTGATGTGTATTTGAAAGAGTTGGGAATTATATAATTTTGATTGTAACATTTGAAGTCGCAATTTGTGACATCAAGCTGTATAGGCATGACTAAAGAAATGGAAAAGATAGAGGGCAAGGCGAATGAACCGGTCGCGAATTGCGACCAGTTGCCAAAAGCTATTGACATACAACCAATGATTCGTGTAATCAGAGGCCAGCAAGTCATTATTGACAGGGATTTAGCTCTGCTCTATGGCGTAGAAACAAAGCGTCTTAATGAGCAGGTGAAACGCAATATAGAGCGGTTTCCTGATGACTTCATGTTTCAACTGAATAAGGAGGAAGTAGAAATCTTGAAGTCGCAAAATGCGACCTCAAGTTGGGGCGGCGACAGAAGATTGCCTTATGCTTTCACTGAACAAGGTATCGCCATGCTTAGTTCTGTCTTGAAATCACAAACTGCGGTAGAAGTGAACATTCGCATTATGCGTGCCTTTGTGTCCATGCGCCGTTTCATCATCACTAATTCTCAATTATTCCAACGGCTTGAAACAATAGAATATCATCAGCTTGAAATGAAGCAGCATCAAGAGGTGACGGACAAACGCATCGACGAGGTTTTTAAGCGGTTGGATGCAAACATTCCACCTGTACAGGGAATATTCTATGACGGGCAAGTGTTTGACGCTTACCGTTTCGTGTCTGATTTGATGCGAAAAGCCAAACGTTCAATCGTGCTTATTGACAACTATGTGGATGACACCGTGCTTACGTTGCTAGACAAAAGGGAAAACGGAGTGACGGCAACCATCTACACACAACGTATTAGCAGCCAGTTCCAGTTGGATGTTGACCGACACAATGCCCAATATCCACTCATTGAGATAAAGCAATTCAACAAAGCGCACGACCGCTTCTTGCTCATTGACGATGAAGTGTATCACATCGGAGCATCCATCAAAGATTTAGGTAAAAAGTGGTTTGGCTTCACTTTGATGCGTGACATCACGGCAACCGAACTTATCAACAAAATTAAAGAATGATGACTATGGCAGATAATAAAGATAAGAAAGTCCTTAATGTTCCGGCTTTGAGATTCCCGGAGTTTACGGACGAGTGGAAACGTATTAAAGTTTCAGACTTGCTTGATTTCTATTCTACTAATTCTCTTAGCTGGGAACAATTAGAATACGAGCCAAATGAGCCATATAACCTACACTACGGCTTAATCCACGTTGGACTTCCTACTTTGATAGATTTGACAAAGGATAAATTGCCAAGCATCAAAAATGGTAATGTGCCTAAAAAATATGAATTGTGCAAGGAAGGTGATGTTGCTTTTGCAGACGCATCAGAAGATACAAATGAAGTCGCTAAAGTTGTTGAGTTTTACAACTTAGGCGGCAAAAAAGTTGTGTGCGGACTTCACACAATTCATGGGCGCAATAACAATGGACAAACAGCTAAAGGATTTCTTGGCTATTGCTTTTCCTCTACAGTATTCCATAATCAAATACGGCGCATAGCGCAAGGAACAAAAATATACTCTATAAATACGAGGAATTTTTCAGAAGTCTTTGTTGGACTGCCACGCAGGCGCGAACAGCAAACGATTGCAACTTTGCTAAGGTTAATAGATGAACGCATAGCTACCCAGAACAAAATCATTGAGAAATATGAATCCTTAATTCAGGCGATGTGCGATACTTTGATTGAACGAGAAACACAACAAGTCATACTGTCTTTTAGCGACTTTGGACAATCATATTCGGGGTTATCAGGAAAAAGCGCAGAAGATTTTGGTGAAGGCTATCCGTTCATAACATACATGAATGTCTATCAGAATCGAATCATTGATTCAAAAGATGTCGGTTTTGTCAAAATCAATAAAGCAGAGCAACAGTCTGTTGTCCGTTATGGAGATATTCTTCTTACGTTATCTTCTGAAACGCCGGAGGAAGTTGGAATGGGTGCTGTATATTTAGGAGAAACTTATCCTTTATATCTGAATAGTTTTTGCTTTGGTATTCATATAACTAATGATGCTAAGATATATCCTCCATTTTTGGCTTATTATGTTTCGTCACAATCATTTAGAAAAGCTGTTTACCCATTGGCACAAGGTAGTACACGCTTCAATTTGCAGAAAAGTGACTTTATGAAGAAAAGATTTTCTTTCCCTGTGATAGAAAAACAGCGTAAAATATACTCAATCCTCAAAGCCTATTCGGACAAGCTAATTGTTGAAAAACTGATAATGAGATTGCTTTGTAATCAAAAGTGTTATCTGCTACGCCAGTTGTTTATATGAACATCTGACGTAACAGATACTCTTTCTCATTGGTGTATGATAGCAATAAATTCTTCTCTATCTCAATCTTTGCTTGGATAGTTTTCAAGATTCCAGCTATAGTGTTTGCCTCACTTTTTGAAATAGGAAGAGGAACGGAATTTTTCAAAAATCTTCCATTGGTTATGTTTATAGTGTTCTTTGCACCTTTTTGTATGAGCGGATGAAGATAGTTGAAAGCATTGCTTGGTCGCATAAAATAAAAATGCAAAATTACGCCTATACTATCACTTGCAGGAATATAAACTCCATACAAAGGTGAAACAGCTACATCTTCTCTAATGTCGCTACGCTTTATTATACCATACGGGAAATCACCCGTTGGACTTTTCGTGTAAACAATATCACCATATTTGACAACATTATAATGGCTCGTCTGTTTCGCCGCAAAAGAGCGTCCAAGATATTCAATTTGATTCACAACCCCTTGGCTGACAGAAACAGAACAAATGGTTCTTCCATCAACATTCTTCTCATTCCGCTCTTGCAAAACCTTACATAGGTCTATTCTTCGCCACGTACCCTTGCTTATTCCATCCATCTTTGCCTTATAAATAATCGCCTGAATTAAGGATTGTAAAACACAAATGAATTATGGAAGTTTCTTAATTCCTAAATAATATATTATGCGTTTCCACCATTTAATGTTGGGATATGATTTCTTTGAAAAAAATTCTTCGTGACACCATCTATTAGATAGATATAATAGAGACATCAAGATGCTGATAATATATGCGACTAAGGATATTATTGATGGAAAATTCCTTCCGTTCTCAATCAAATATGTACATTCTTTTTTTGCGCAAATAAAGGCTATGGAAATAAAAATGACTGGAAATAAGAGAACGTATATTCTATGGGTAAGAGATTTCAGCCAAGGATATGATTTAAGATAATTAACCCCTTCTCGTTCTATTTTATACCCATCTATTGACAATATTTCCTCTATACCATGAATATAATTGTACATTTTTTCAATGGTAAGGCAAACTTGATAATACTGTATTATCAACCAAAGGTAAATATAAGACAGAGCAACGCCAATGTATTTGATATCTATATTTATGTTACCGATATATTGTGATATTATAATATTGATATTTCTATTTACATCCTCAATATCAACAACTTTTAAACACAAAACCGATACCATTGCCAATAAAGCAATGGTATAGCGGTCTCGTTTGTGTATGTAGTTCTTTTGTTGCTCAAAACTATCTTTATAATGATCGTAATAGTTCTCTTCTGATTTCATTTATTATTTTTGTGCTGCAATATTGAGCGCATTGATGATTTTTTGTTGGCTAAATTCTGATACCCACTCTGCACCATGCCCGCAAGCTTCCTCTGGGGCCTCTGTGTATTCTGGTAATTTCACCACGATTAATTTATTGCCATTATCTACGCTACGGGCAACTTCAAAGTTTTGCCAATTCTTATAACCTATTTTCAAATAGTCTTTGTGCGTTTTGTTTGCATCCTTTCCCGCTAAAACTACTGTATATGCTGCAGCATTTATTTTTTTCGTCAAACAACTCTTTATAACCGAAATATCATTCGATTGTATTTCATCCGGAGACTGGTCGTTAAATGTGAAATCGAAGTTTGGATTTGCATCCCATGCCTCCATAAGATATTTGTAATGTTTATCTCTGTCATAGTCAAAACATACATATACTTTCTTTTTTGCCATATCTTAAAAATTTAATATTAAACATTTACAAAAGAACAATAGATATGCCAAAGAATAAAAGGAGGGAACAATATGTCAGAAAAAGAGTAATAGCCGTCATTTTGTCATACTTTGTGTCAAATTAAGGACGGAAACATACTAATTAAGGGGATTGTTGAATTGGCCTTTAGTCATGCTGCAACATCTAACACACTTGGATGTTATATCACACAGATTTCGCAACGTAATAAAATTGGCAAGAACTTACCCGTGCTGTCCGTAAGCAATAAACATGGTTTTGTTGAACAGTCAGAACAGTTTGAAGATAGGATTATTGCGAGTGATGATACAAGCAATTACAAAATAGTAAGTATCAATGATTTTGCATTTAACCCAGCACGAATAAATGTCGGTTCTATTGCACGGCTTAAAGACAAAGAGTGCGGAATTGTAAGTCCAATGTATATTTGTTTCCGCACATCGAAAGATATTTTGCCTGAATATCTTGAATTGTTTTTCAAAACAGTCATGTTCTCATTTGAAGTTAAGAAACGTTTGGAAGGAAGTGTCCGTTTGTGTCTATCGTATGAAAGTCTATGTGAAATCGTAATCCCTGTTATATCCATAAGAGAACAACATTCTTTGGTGAAAATGGTAACGGCATTCTACTCCAAACTTGGTGTAGAGAAAATCTTTCTACGCAGCTGCCAGTCGCAAAGGCAATACCTACTTTCACAGATGTTCATATAAACATTTGCGATAGTAGATAATGTTTCTGTTGTAGGAGGTAGAACAACAAATGTTTCTCAATATCAATCTTGTTCTCAATGTAAGTGAGTTGCTGCGATATTGTAATTTGCAACTTATAAGGAGGGCAATAGATTTTAGCTTTACCATAATCTTTAAAATAGATGTGTGGTATTGCCATTCCTGTTTTATATGACTCAAAACAAAATTTTTGCAAGGCAAAGTATATGAACTTTAAGCAATAGCCATCTTTTGCTGTTAGACTGTTGAGTAACCATACTATTTTCCGCCTTGACGCACATTATTCACAAACCTACCTTTGCGCCATAACCAAATAACAACAATGATTATGGCGAAAGAAAAAGTAAACTACCAGGAGGTGTATGACCTCTATCAGTTATGCAGCGAGACCAAGGATCTTCGCGAGTTCTGTGCGGATTATGGAGTAAATTACGACAAGTTCATGAACTGGCAGCGTCATCAGCTGTGGAGCGAGAAGTTGGGCAAGACAGTCCAGATTGGACAACCCAAGGTTGCCAAAGTCCAGATAAGCGGCAAACCATGCAACAGCCCAACCGTGAAGATGGAGGTGAAACAGCCTGAAGGCGAGCCACCAATAAAATGGGTTAAGTTACAACTGACATCCGGCGCAACACTGTTTCTGAGAAACACCACCGTTCTTGACCTGAGTCTGTTGCTTAATAAAATGATAGGATGATATGCTTGGACTGAGTGCTAACCTGAACTATTACCTGTTCAACGGTAATGTGGATTTACGGAAAGGTATTTTCCGATTATGCGAGAGTATAAGGGAAGAGATGTCACTTGACCCGAGTGATGCGTCCAATGTATATATGTTCATGTCCCGTAACCGTAAGGTTGTGAAGATACTTCATTATGAACGCGGCTTTTATGTGCTTTATGAGAAACGTCCTGTTATGGGGAGATTCAAGAAACCGTTGTTTGATGAAGTTTCCAGGTGCTACCGGATACAATGGTCGGACATGGCTTACCTGACGGAAAGTATCGTAGTCGACAGGATGTATATAACCCCTAAGAATGAATAATAAGACGTTGGTTTCCAATGAAATAATATAAAAAATAGTCAGTAAAAAGTTTGTGTAACTGCCTGATTTTTCGTACCTTTATATCATGATTGATGAAAGAGCATACGAGTTGCTTTGCTGCCAGCTGGGTCTGGCGAATGAGGAAAAGGCAGGGCTTCGCAAACAGGTAAACGAACTGATTGCGAGGCTTAAGGCTATTGAGGAATCAAACAAAGAGAACTCCAAGGCTCTGGTTGATACAATCAATGACCTCAAAGATTCCCTCGAAAAGCAATCAACCACGGTTGAACATTACAGGAAAGAAATGGAACTTATGAGAAAGCAGCTTGAAGCAAAAGACGAGGTGAACATGATGCTGGCAAACGAGATATCGAATCTCAGGCTTCAGCTTGAGGACAGCAGGAAACACCGTTTCGGTCGTACCTCCGAGCAAAGAAGGCTGCTGAACAACCGTAACATTGACAAGTCAGCAATGGAGAAGTCCGAGTATGACGGTTCTGACAAGAAGGATGATGATAATAAGGCCGATGGTAACGAAGCTGGTAGCAATACCTCTTCCGACAACGCAACAGCACAGAACAGCAAGCCTTCAAGAAGAAAGGAAACCGTACCACGTGCGGAAAAGACCAGGCTGAAGGTGGACAAGGTAGTGGTACATGAAATAGAAGACTATTACCAACTCCCGGATGGTGCAAGGT
>DXAV01000079.1 GCA_019116805.1 Candidatus Bacteroides merdavium
GCAATCTGAGTAATCCGTGGTTAAACAAAAATTATCAATGATTTTTCACCACAGATTACACGGATTGACACAGATTGCAATCAAGTGATAATGATTTTTAATCTGTGAAAATCTGAGTAATCCGTGGTTAAACAAAATTTTCAATTTTCAATTAACGAAATGGACAAGAAGAACATTTGGAAGGTCATCCTTCAGACGCTGGTCACCATCCTGACCGCCATCGGAACTACGCTGGGCATCACCAGCTGCATGGGGCTGTAAACGAAGCACACAGCCCGCGACAACACAAGCACGAAGTAAAAACACCCGCTGCCTCAGGGAAGAATGAGGGGCGGGTGGTTTGTTTTTGTATCATTACTTCATATCCTTCAGCCCCTCCTCCCGCTCCACGCAAGATGCAGCCAACCCCAGAGGCCGAGGACGATGACGAGCAGCGTCTGGATGCCGTGGACAAGGAGGGCGAAGAGGGCGGCATCGGCCGACGAAACGCCGTAGAGCATCATCATGGTGATGACGGCAAAATGCCAGGGGCCGGCACCGTTGGGCGTGGGGACGATGACGGCAAACGTGCCTGCCACGAACATCACCAGCCCCGCCTGTACACCGAGCGGCGAGGTGAAGGGGAAGCAGTAGAACGTGAGGTAGAAATGGAGGAAGTAGCAGAGCCACATCAGCACCGTGTGGAGCAGGAAGAGGGGGACGCTGCGCACACGGCGAAGGGACATGACGCCCTGCCACACGTCGAGAACCACGCCACGCACGCGCTCGAAGAACGAAAGCATGCGCACCAGCCTGACCAGCACCACGACCACACCCACCACGCTGAACAGGGCGACGTAGAACCAGGGGGAGGTGAAGAGATGGACCAGCGAAGGGATCTTGGTGCCCGTCTGGTGGAAAAAAGTGACGAAGACGGGAAGCTGGAGCAGCAGGGTGGCACCCGTGATGAGCAGGATGCAGAAGGTATCGACCAGGCGCTCGGTGACCACCGTGCCCAGCGACTTGGAGAAGGGAACGCCGTCGTAGCGCGAAAGGGCACCGCAACGCGACACCTCGCCCACGCGGGGAATGACAAGGCTCGTGGCATAGGACAGATAGACGGCATCGACCAGATGGGACCGACGCGGACGGCAGCCCAGGGGCTCGAGCGTCTGACGCCAGCGCAAGCCGCGCTCCACATGGCTCCACACGCCGAAGAAGAGCGAAAGGGCCATCCACTCCCAGCGGATGCCGTGGCGCAGCACGCGGACGGCCTGCGCGAAGTCGAAATCGCGATAGACCCAATAGAGGATGAAGGCGCCCAGCAACAGGGGCAAGGCCAGCTTCAGCAGGCGCGAGAACCAGTTGAACGAAGAACGGGGAAGGCCCGCACGGCCGGCGGACGAAGGGCCTGCAACGCCCGGAAGCGGCTCTCCATCGCTCATTTTCCGTTCTTCACTTAATTCTTCCTGCTTCATTCTTCATTCTGCATTAAAATTCGTACCTTTGTGGGGCACAAAAGTAACAATAAACTTGATATATGAGACTGGTAAAGCCTAAAAAGTTTCTGGGCCAGCACTTCCTGAAAGACCTGAAAGTGGCACAGAACATCGCCGACACGGTGGACGCCTGCCCCGGCCTGCCCATCCTCGAAGTGGGGCCCGGCATGGGAGTACTCACCCAGTTCCTCCTGCCCAAGGAGCGCGAGCTGAAGGTGGTGGAGGTGGACTACGAGTCGGTGGCCTACCTGCGCGAAGCCTACCCCCAGCTGGAGGAACACATCATCGAGGACGACTTCCTGAAGATGAACCTGACGCGGCTTTTCGGCGGAAGGCCCTTCGTGCTGACAGGCAACTATCCCTACAACATATCGAGCCAGATTTTCTTCAAGATGCTGGACAACAAGGACCTGATACCCTGCTGCACGGGCATGATACAGAAGGAGGTGGCCGAACGCATGGCCGCAGGGCCGGGCAGCAAGACGTATGGCATCCTGAGCGTGCTCGTCCAGGCATGGTACCGCGTGGAATACCTCTTCACCGTCCACGAAAACGTGTTCAACCCGCCGCCCAAGGTGAAAAGCGCCGTCATCCGCATGACGCGCAACGACACGCAGGAACTGGGATGCGACGAACGCCTGTTCAAGCAGGTGGTGAAGACCACCTTCAACCAGCGCCGCAAGACACTGCGCAACTCCATCAAGCCCCTCATAGGAAAGGACTGCCCCCTGACGCAGGACGCCCTCTTCGACCGGCGGCCCGAACAGCTGTCCGTGCAGGAGTTCGTGGAGCTGACGAACCGAGTAAATGGAGTATTGATAATGGAAAATTGAGAATTATCCATTATCCATTTTCAATTATCAATTTTCAATTAATAAATGGAACTGGACGAAGAATATATTGACAAGGTCAAAGGCTACATCGAGCAGAAAGACACGGAGAACGTGAAAGCCCTGCTGACCGACCTGCACCCGGCCGACATCGCCGAGCTGTGCAACGACCTCGACCCCGAGGACGCACGCTTCGTTTACCGCCTCCTGGACAACGAGACGGCAGCCGACGTACTGGTGGAGATGGACGAGGACGTCCGCAAGGAGTTCCTCGAGCTGCTCCCCTCGGAAACCATCGCCAAGAAGTTCGTGGACTACATGGACACGGACGACGCCGTGGACCTGATGCGCGGCCTCGACGAGGACAAGCAGGAAGAGGTCCTCTCGCACATCGAGGACATCGAACAGGCAGGCGACATCGTGGACCTGCTGAAGTATGACGAAGACACCGCGGGCGGACTCATGGGCACGGAAATGGTGACCGTGAACGAGAACTGGAGTATGCCCGAGTGTCTGAAGGAAATGCGCATGCAGGCCGAGCAGCTGGACGAAATCTACTACGTCTATGTCATCGACGACGACGAACGCCTGCAGGGCGTCTTCCCGCTGAAGAAGATGATTACCTCGCCCTCGGTGTCGAAGGTGAAGCACGTGATGAAGAAAGACCCCATCTCGGTGCATGTGGACACGCCCATCGACGAGGTGGTGCAGATCATCGAGAAATACGACCTCGTGGCCGTGCCGGTGGTCGATAGCATCGGGCGGCTCGTGGGGCAGATTACCGTGGACGACGTCATGGACGAGGTGCGCGAGCAGTCGGAGCGCGACTACCAGTTGGCTTCGGGTCTTTCGCAGGACGTCGAGACGGACGACAACCTGGTGCGCCAGACGAGCGCACGCCTGCCCTGGCTGATCATCGGCATGCTGGGCGGCATCGGCAACTCCATGATCCTGGGCAACTTCGACGCCACCTTCGCCGCACACCCCGAAATGGCGCTCTACATCCCCCTGATCGGTGGTACGGGCGGAAACGTGGGTACGCAGTCGTCGGCCATCATCGTGCAGGGCCTGGCCAACAGCTCGCTCGACGCCAAGGACACGCTGAAGCAGGTGGGCAAGGAAGCGGTCGTGGCCAGCATCAACGCCACCATCATCTCCCTGCTGGTCTATATCTACAACTTCATCCGATTTGGCAGCACGGCCACGGTGACCTACTCCGTGTCCATCAGCCTGTTTGCCGTAGTGATGTTCGCCTCCATCTTCGGCACCCTCGTGCCCATGACGCTGGAAAAGCTCAAGGTGGACCCCGCCATCGCCACAGGCCCCTTCATCTCCATCACGAACGACATCATCGGCATGATGCTCTACATGGGGATCACGGTGCTCCTGGCCTGAGGAACAAGCAACTTTTTGTAAAAAAATTCGGCGTTTTTGTATGAAGTAAACATTTTATTTCATTAATTTGCAACTTGACGTAACCCAAACGGGGAAACCCGTTTCTAAAAAATAGATACAATGACGGACACTCATGACACTAATCTCCCCGAAATGACGGCGGAATTAGAAGAAGAAAAGAAAACAGCAGAGGTTTCTGAAGCGGAAACGGCAGAAACTCCGGCTGAGGAACAGACAATGGAAAAAACAGTGGAAACACCCCCTGCACAGAGGCTCACAAAGGAAGAGGTCATCGAACGGTTGAAAGCCATCGCCAGCGACGTGGAAAACGTCACCAAGGCCGAAATAGACAGCCTGAAGCAGACCTTCTACAAGCTGCACAACGCCGAGCAGGAAGCCGCCCGCAAGCAGTTCGCGGAAGAGGGAGGGGCTCCCGAGGACTATGTGCCCACACCCGACCCGCTGGAGGAGGAAATGAAAAACGTCATGTCCGTCATCAGAACCAAACGGAACGAATTGGCCGCCGAGGTGGAGAAGCAGAAGGAAATGAACCTGCAGGTGAAACTATCCATCATCGAAGAGCTGAAAGACCTGCTGGAGTCGCCCGAAGACGCCAACAAGAACTATACGGAATTCAAGCGCCTGCAACAGCAATGGAACGAAGTAAAACTGGTGCCGCAGGCCAGCGTCAACGAGCTGTGGAAGAACTACCAGCTCTACGTGGAGAAATTCTACGACCTGCTGAAGCTGAACAACGAATTCCGCGAATACGACTTCAAGAAGAACCTCGAAATAAAGACGCACCTCTGCGAAGCCGCCGAAAAGCTGGCCGAAGAACCCGACGTGGTATCTGCCTTCCACCAGCTGCAGAAGCTCCACCAGGAGTATCGCGAGACGGGCCCCGTGGCCAAGGAATTGCGCGAAGAGATATGGACGCGCTTCAAGGCGGCATCGACCGCCGTCAACCGCCGCCACCAGCAGCACTTCGACGCCCTGAAGGAGGCCGAGCAGCAGAACCTCGACCAGAAGACGGTGATCTGCGAAATCATCGAGGGCATCAATTACGACGAGCTGACCAACTTTGCCGCCTGGGATGCCAAGACACAAGAAATCATCGCCTTGCAAAACAAGTGGAAGACTATCGGATATGCGCCGCAGAAGATGAACGTGAAGATATTCGAACGCTTCCGCGCCGCTTGCGACGCCTTCTTCAACAAGAAAGCCGAGTTCTTCAAATCCGTCAAGGAGAACATGAACGAGAACCTGGAGAAGAAGCGCGCCCTCTGCGAAAAGGCGGAAGCCCTGAAGGACAGCACCGACTGGAAAACGACCGCCGACACGATGGTAAAGCTACAAAAGGAATGGAAGACCATCGGCCCCGTGGCCAAGAAATACTCTGATGCCATCTGGAAACGCTTCATCACGGCCTGCGACTACTTCTTCGAGCAGAAGAACAAGGCAGGGGCCACGCAACGCACCGAGGAACAAGCCAACCTGGAGAAGAAACGCGCCATCATCGAAAAGCTGGAGGCCATCGGCGAAAACACCGACGCCGAGGAAGCCATCGAGCAGGTACGCACGCTGATGAAGGAATGGAATGCCATAGGCTTCGTGCCGTTCAAGGATAAGGACAAGATTTACAAGCAATACCACGGCCTGGTGGACAAGCTGTTCGAACGCTATAACATCAGCCAGTCCAACAAGAAGCTGAGCAATTTCAAGAATTCCATCAGCAACATACAGGAAGGCAGCCCGCAGGCCCTCTACCGCGAACGCGAAAAGCTGGTTCGCGCCTACGACAACATGAAGAGCGAGCTCCAGACGTATGAAAATAATTTGGGCTTCCTGAACGCCTCGTCGAAGAAGGGCAACAGCCTGCTGACGGAACTGAACCGCAAGGTGGAGAAACTGAAGGCAGACATCGAACTGGTGAAAGAAAAAATCAAGGTGATAGACAAGAGCATCCAGGAGGAAGACTAAGACAAGGAAAGACAACTTGCATACGAGAAAGAGGCTGTTTCACTTCGAGACAGCCTCTATTTTTTATGTCCGCCCCACCTCACAGAGAAGCAACAAAAAAAAGACACATCATCAAGTGAAGTGTCCTCTTTCTGTTGGGCTACCTGGATTCGAACCAGGAATGACAGGACCAGAATCTGTAGTGTTACCATTACACCATAGCCCAATGTGCTACTCCGTTTCCGTTTTGCGGTTGCAAAGATACGAACTTTTTGGGAAAACAAAACAAATCGGGAGATTTTTTTGCATAAAAACAAGAAAATTTCCTTTTCCAACCGATTATATCACTAAAAAAGACAAAAAACAAAAAGACTTTTCGCTTTTTAGATGTTACATATAAGAAAAGGGCGTATATTTGTTGCCTGGTTTTAATATAATAATGTATAAATGGACGAAACAAAAAAACTAATTGAACAAATTACCGAAGGTATCCAAGATAAGAAAGGAAAGAAAATTGTCATTGCGGACCTGACACAGATAGGTGACACCATCTGCAAATACTTTGTCATCTGCCAGGGCAACTCGCCCAGCCAGGTGACCGCCATTGTAGAGTCCGTCCGAGAGTTTGCGCGCAAAGGCGCAAACGCCAAACCTTATGCCGTGGACGGATTGCGCAACGCTCAATGGGTGGCCATGGACTATGCCGACGTGCTGGTGCACGTGTTCCTGCCCGAGGTGCGCAACTACTACAACCTGGAAAACCTCTGGGCAGACGCCAAACTTACCCAAATACCCGATTTAGACTAACAGAAACGTATGGACAACAATAACAATAACAACAAGAAAAACGCCGGCAACAACAATAACAATAAAGTCAATATACCCAAGTTCAACCTGAACTGGCTGTATATGCTCATTGTGATGATGCTCTTCGGCCTGTGGGTGACCAACCAGAACGGCGCCGGTAGCAAGAATGTCTCCTACGACGAATTTCAAAGCTATGTGCAGAAGGGATACGTCAGCCGTGTGACAGGCTTCGACGACAACTCGGTGGAAGCCTACATCAAGCCGCAACACGTAAGAAACGTATTCGGAAGCGACTCCAGCCGCGTGGGCCGCAATCCGATGGTCACGACCGAAGCCCCCTCGCGCGAAAGCCTGGGCGACTTCCTCCAAAAGGAAAAGGATGAAAGCCACTTCGACGGAGCCATCACTTACGAAAAGAAGGGCAACTACATGAGTCTCATCCTATGGAACGTGGTACCTATCCTGCTGGTTGTCGCCTTCTGGATTTACCTGTCGCGCCGCTGGAGCGGTGGCGGAGGCATGGGCGGCGGCGGAGGCATCTTCAGCGTCGGCAAGTCGAAGGCACAGCTGTTCGAAAAGGGTTCGAACATCAAGGTGACATTCAAGGACGTGGCAGGCCTGGCCGAAGCCAAACAGGAAGTGGAAGAAATCGTGGAGTTCCTCAAGGAACCGCAGAAATATACCGACCTGGGCGGCAAGATACCCAAGGGTGCCCTGTTGGTAGGTCCTCCGGGTACAGGTAAGACATTGCTGGCCAAGGCTGTAGCCGGCGAGGCAAACGTGCCTTTCTTCTCGTTGGCAGGTTCTGACTTCGTGGAGATGTTCGTCGGCGTGGGCGCTTCGCGTGTACGCGACCTCTTCCGTCAAGCCAAGGAGAAAGCTCCCTGCATCGTGTTCATCGACGAGATTGACGCCGTGGGACGTGCCCGCTCAAAAGCAGCCGCCATGGGTGGCAACGACGAGCGCGAAAATACGCTGAACCAGTTGTTGACCGAGATGGACGGTTTCGGCTCGAATAGCGGCATCATCATCCTGGCCGCCACCAACCGCGTGGATGTGCTCGACAAGGCCCTCTTGCGCGCAGGCCGCTTCGACCGACAGATCCATGTGGACCTGCCCGACCTGAACGAACGTAAGGAAGTATTCGGCGTGCACCTGCGCCCCATCAAGATAGACGAAACGGTGGACGTTGACCTGCTGGCACGTCAGACGCCTGGCTTCTCGGGCGCGGACATCGCCAACGTGTGCAACGAAGCCGCTCTGATAGCCGCCCGCCACGGCAAGAAGTTTGTGGGCAAGCAGGACTTCCTCGATGCCGTGGACCGCATCGTGGGAGGCTTGGAGAAGAAAACCAAGATTACCACCGAAGGGGAGCGCCGCTCCATCGCCATCCATGAGGCAGGACACGCCAGCATCTCCTGGTTGTTGCAATACGCCAACCCGCTCATCAAGGTGACCATCGTGCCGCGCGGACGGGCTTTGGGTGCCGCCTGGTACTTGCCCGAAGAGCGACAGATCACGACCAAGGAGCAGATGCTCGACGAAATGTGCGCCACACTGGGTGGACGTGCCGCCGAAGACCTCTTCCTGGGCCGCATCTCGACAGGCGCCATGAACGACCTTGAGCGTGTGACGAAGCAGGCCTATGGCATGACGGCCTACCTGGGCATGAGCGAAAAGCTGCCCAACTTGTGCTACTACAACAACGAAGAATACTCCTTCAACCGCCCCTATAGCGAAAAGACCGCCGAGCTCATCGACGAGGAAGTGAAGCGCATGGTGAACGAGCAATACGAACGCGCCAAGCAGATTTTGTCTGAACACAAGGAAGGACACAACAAGCTGGCCCAGCTGCTCATCGAGAAGGAAGTCATCTTCGCCGAAGACGTGGAGCAAATCTTCGGCAAACGCCCCTGGGCTTCGCGCTCGGAGGAAATCATCACCGCCAGCCAGACATCCAAGGGGCTGAAAGAAGCGGCCGAAGAGGAAAGCAAGCGGGCCGAAGAAGCCGTCAGAGAGGTAAAGGAAGAAGAGAAAGAGAATACCGCTGACGAAAAGCCTCGGACCGCAGGCGGCGAAGGACAAAAGGATGACAAAGAACCGACCCAAGCATAAAGGAGAAAAACCATGAAAAGCAATCTCGTGAAAAGAGCCATTACAGGTGCGCTGTTTGTCATCGTACTGGTGGGCTGCATACTCTATAGCCCCCTGTCGTTCGGACTTCTGTTCACCCTCATCGCCGCCCTGAGCGTGCATGAATTCGGCCACCTGGTCAATGCCGGCGGCGAAGTGAGAATCAACCGCACCATCACCTCGCTGGGCGGAGCCTACCTCTGTCTGGCCATGATGGGTTTCTGTACGCAGGCGACTGACGCACGCGTCTTTCTGCCCTATCTGGCCTTGTTGCTCTACCTGATGATTACGGAACTCTACTTGAAACACAAGAACCCGCTGGGCAACTGGGCCTTCTCCATGATGAGCCAGCTCTACGTGGCCCTACCCTTCGCCCTGCTCAATGTATTGGCCTTCCACAACGACCCGACGGCAAGCAGCGTCAGCTACAACCCCATCCTGCCACTCTCCATCTTTGTCTTCATCTGGCTGAGTGACACGGGGGCCTATTGCGTCGGTTCGCTGATAGGAAAGCACCGTCTTTTCGAGCGCATCTCGCCCAAAAAGTCTTGGGAAGGAAGTATAGGCGGAGCCGTCTTCTCCATCGCCTCCTCGTTCGTCTTCGCCCACTACTACGATTTTATGTCCATAGGCCAATGGGCCGGATTGGCAGTAGTGGTTGTCATCTTCGGTACGTGGGGCGACCTGACCGAATCGCTCATGAAGCGCCAGTTGGGCATCAAGGACTCGGGCAACATCCTGCCCGGCCATGGAGGCATGCTCGACCGCTTCGATAGCGCCCTGATGGCTATCCCTGCCGCCGTCTGCTACCTGTTCGCACTGACTCTCTTCTAAGAGAAACACTCCCATAAAACGAGGCCCCGAAAGCTGGACGTGTGTCCGCCTTCGGGGCCTCTGAGTTTACATACCAATTTAAAAAGACATTATTTCAGCTGTACCTTCGACAGGTCAACATTCTTCTGCAGGGCTTTTTCTGAAGTGCTGTCGTCATCGTCGGACGAAACAAAATCTAAGGCCACTTCCACCTCTCCGTTAACCGACGAATTGAGCTTCAGCTTGACACCTTTTGTGGCATCCGTGAAGTTCAGGCTACCGAGGTTGTAGGAAACAGCTCCCCAATTGCCATAACCCGTCACGTCGTCGTAGTCATTGTAGCGCAGCTCCAGATGAACATAACCGTCCTCACAATACACCTCGGCATCGTCCTGCGAACGCACAAGGCTAATGCGATGCTTCTCCTTGGCGGGCAGGTTCTGAAGGAAGATGATGTTCATGTATCCGCCACTAATACTGATATCACCCTGATAGATGGTAACAGGGTCGTTACCGAACTCTTCGTCCGTCTCGGGTGTCAGAGTTTCCACCTGCTTGGTCAGCACATTTTGGATACCCAAAATCTTGACCGCGTGGTCATAACCTTCGTAGTTATCCCACAGAGGGTTGAAGTAAGTGATGACTCGCTGGCCATCGACAGGAGTGTACCACCCCATATCGGTGTTGACCGGCCAAAGCGTGCCCCACACATCACAATCCAGATAGAAAGCACCTCCACCCACACGAACCGTCGCCCACAAGGGAGGCGTAAAATCACCAATTGAATAACCTTCGTCATCGTCGCACGACTGGAAAACGGGCGATAAGGCAAAGCACAACATCAGGACAAACCAATGTACTCTTTTCATAATCATTCTATTCATTTACTTCTAATTTCTGAAAAGAAAACGGGCAAACCGTTCATTTACTGCATCGGCCTGCCCGTTTTTAACATATTATTGGATATCCATAGACAGATTGACAAGTTACTTTTCTGCCAAGAACGAGGCAATCAGCCGCGCCGCCCTGGCAGGAGCCCCTGGATCGCCCAGCCTTCTGCCTACGTCGTCGTAGCCAGCCAGCATCTCCCTGCGCCAGCTTTCATCGGTAAGGATACGCCCCAACTCAGTCTTTATCTGCGCTATCGTCATCGTGTCGGCCACCAGCTCACGCACCACCTCGCGCCCTGCGATCAGGTTGACGAGCGAGATGTACTTCACCTTTAATATATGCCGCTTCAGGAAAGCGATGACGCGTCCGATGGGCGTGTGGTAACACACCACCTGCGGCACACGGAAGAGGGCCGTCTCGAGTGTGGCCGTACCCGAAGTGACCAGTGCCGCATCGGCATGACTCAGCAATTCATAAGCTTGGCCGAAGATGACTTTCACATCGGCGTCACCTATATAGTCACGATAGTAGTCGGCATCAATACCTGGCGCACCTGCCAGCACCAGCTGATAGCCGTCGAAGGAGGAAGCCGCCCGAATCATGTCGGGCAGGTTATCCTTTATCTCCTGCTTGCGGCTACCTGCCAGCAGGGCGATGACGGGCTTGGCCTGCAGACCGTTGCGCTCGAAGAAGCCCTGACACGTCTCCTTGTAGGAAGCGCGGAAGGCGGCCACCTCGTCCAGCGTCGGATTGCCCACGTAGTGGATGGGGTATTGGTGCTTGCCTTCAAAGAAATCAACCTCGAAAGGCAAGATGGAGAAAAGCTTGTCCACGTCGCGCTTGATATTCTTGATGCGGTACTCCTTCCACGCCCATATCTTGGGAGCGATGTAGTAATAAACAGGGATACGCGTACGAGCATGGATGTACTTGGCGATGTTGAGGTTGAAGCCTGGGTAGTCCACCAGTATCAAGACGTCGGGCTGCCACTCCACGATGTCGCGCTTACAGAAGGCCATGTTGGCAAAGATCGTGCGCAGGTGAAGCAGGACGGGGATGAAGCCCATGTAGGCCAGGTCGCGATAGTGCTTCACAGGCGCACAACCTCCCGCGGCAGCCATCAGGTCGCCCCCAAAGAAGCGGAACTCCGCCTGCGGGTCTTCGCGACGCAAGGCCGCCATCAGGTGCGACGCATGGAGGTCGCCCGAAGCTTCGCCGACAATCAGGTAGTATCTCATACAGTTAGAACCAAGTCTTCAGCTCGTCAATCATGCCATAGGCCGTGACATCGACCGTAGTAGGCGTAATGGCTACATAGCCGTTGGCCAGCGCCCAGTGGTCGGTATCCTCCTGGTCGGCATCTTCGTCCACGAACTCGCCCGTCAGCCAATAGTAATGGTTGTCGCCGCGATGGGCAAAGTTTTCCCATTCGCTGGTCCATTGTCCCTTCGTCTGGCGGCAGATCTTGACGCCCTTCAGCTCCTGCGTATCGGGGAAGTTCACATTAAGGCAGGTCAGCGCGGGCAGCCCCTTTTCGAGCACCAGGCGAGCAATGTCGCGCACGTAAGGACCCGCGGCCGTAAAGTTGGCATCGGGCTCATGGCTACACAGAGAGAAGCCGATGGAAGGCACTCCCTTGAGGCATCCTTCGATAACGACTCCCATTGTGCCCGAGTAGTGAACGTTCGTAGCCGAGTTGTCGCCATGGTTGATGCCGCCCACCACGAGGTCGGGCTTACGGTCGAGCACCGTCTCAAAAGCCAGTTTCACACAATCAGCGGGATTACCCGAGCATTTATAAACCGTCAGGCCCACATCCTTACGCACAAGGCTGTAGTGAATAGGCTCGTTTGTGGTCAATGCACACCCCGTGCCCGAACGGGCTTTGTCTGGGGCCATTACCACAACTTCCCCCAGCGGACGGAGAAATTTAATCAACTCGCTGATTCCTTTCGCAACGATACCATCATCGTTCGATACCAATATCAAGGGTCTTTGATTTTCCATATACATTTAGTTTTATATTACAACATTATTTATCGTCATGTCCGACCAATCATTTCATCTCCACAATTCAAAGACAAAGATAGTTATTCGACCGAAATATAACAACTACTGAGAAATCAAAAGCTTTATATAAATCTATATTATACACTATCTACAGATTATAAAGAAAACGACGTTTCAATATTCCATCTTCCTACAAAGTTCAATAATAGCCCTATGTTCAAATATTCATTAGTCAGTCCTTTTTTATCCTAAAAAACATCTTTTTTGTATTTCATTTTATCGTAAAGACAGAAAAATCAAAGAAATTACCCAAAGAATATAAGAAGATTGCTATTTTTCATTTTTTAGCATATCACCACGACTTATTTATCATCACATCCGTTATTTTTGTGAGAAAATAAATGGATAAATAGTGCAACCATGAAAACGACATCTATAAAAAAATGCATTAAACAGAAAGAACAGACAAGCTTTTCTTTTCGCAGATTCTCCATCAAACGTTTCTATAACTTTTATAAAGGATACTAATACCATGAAGATTAAAGTGGCCATTATAGGATTTGGCAGAATGGGGCAAATGTATGTGGAAGAGATGCAGAGAAGCGGACAATGGGAAATCCTATATATTTGTGACACAGATCCGGGAATGCGTGCGAAAGCCCGGTCCATGGTTTCTCCAACGACACATATCATTGAAGATGAAGACATTCTGTTCAACGATGCGCGTGTGGAGGCTGTAGGTTTGTTTGCACTGGCAGATTCAAGGGCGGAACAGATAGAAAAGGCGGTCAAGAAGCACAAGCATATTATAGCGGAAAAGCCGATAGCCTGTACACTGGAAGATGAGCAAAGGCTGGTTACGCTTGCCGGTCAGTCAGATATAATCTCCACCGTCAATCTTTATTTGCGCAACGCCTGGTACCACCAGACCATGAAGCAGTTTATCCGGGAAGGCGAAATCGGAGAATTGGCCATCATACGTATATGCCACATGACCCCAGGCCTGGCTCCCGGAGAAGGGCATGAGTATGAGGGGCCTTCTTTTCACGATTGTGGCATGCATTATGTGGATATCGCCCGCTGGTATGCGGAGAGTCCCTACAAGACGTGGCATGCCCAGGGGGTCCGGATGTGGAACTATAAGAATCCATGGTGGGTACAGTGTCACGGAACCTTTGAAAATGGGGTTGTGTTCGATATCACACAAGGATTTGTATATGGGCAGCTGTCAAAAGACCAGACCCACAATTCTTATACAGACATTATCGGCACCAAGGGAATAGTCCGCATGACCCATGATTTCCAGACCGCCTGTGTAGATCTTCATGGCATCCGTCAGACCCTTTCCCTCCGGCAGCCGTTTGGAGGAAAGAACCTGGACAAGCTGTGCCGTTTCATGGCAGAGTCGATCCGGAGCGGCCAGCGTGACGGACGTCTGCCCCGGTTTCATGATTCAGCCGAGGCTTCCCGGTATGCATGGAGATTTCTTGAAGATGCCTGCCGCAACAATCTCCCCAGTATCGGTGATCTGCAGACTTTGGAGGAAATTAGAGAACGGAGGAAGCACCTGAAGAATGGTTATGGGCTGTTAAGGCCGGCCCTATAGCCAGAGTCCTCCTTCCATATTGAATATTAACAACTTAAAATCTAAAAGCCATGTCAAAATTTACAAGAAGAGAATTTCTTAAAACAGGCGGTATCGCCCTTGCCGGACTGACCATCGCCCCGAGTTCCATTTTGGGTAGAAGCCATGGGCACATTCCGCCTACCGACAAGTTGAACATTGCAGCGGTAGGAATTGGAGGTATGGGGCACACCAATATCAATCACGTCAAGAAAACTGAAAATATCGTAGCCCTGTGTGATGTGGATTGGAGATACGCCAAGGGTGTATTTGACGAATTCCCACAGGCCAAGAGATATTGGGATTACCGTAAAATGTACGATGAAATGGGCAAGTCGATTGATGCGGTCATCGTTGCCACAGCTGACCATACCCATGCCATTATCACCGCCGACGCCATGACTATGGGCAAACATGTCTATGTACAGAAACCTCTGACCCATTCTGTTTACGAGTCCCGTCTGCTTACGCGCCTGGCCGCCTCCACCGGAGTGGTCACCCAGATGGGCAACCAGGGCTCTTCAGACGAAGGTACCGACCTTGTCTGCGAATGGATCTGGAATGGGGAGATCGGCGATGTCTATAAAGTGGAATGTGCCACGGACCGCCCCATCTGGCCTCAGGGACTGAATGTGCCGGAAAAAGAAGACCGCATCCCCAAAACCTTGAATTGGGATCTTTTCACCGGCCCGGCCAGACTGAACCCTTACAATGAAATTTACCACCCATGGAACTGGCGTGGATGGTGGGACTACGGAACCGGAGCCCTGGGCGATATGGCCTGCCACATCCTGCATCAGCCCTTCCGTGCATTGAAGCTCCAATATCCCGTCAGGGTGGAAGGATCCTCTACCCTGCTGCTCAATGCCTGCGCTCCACAGGCGCAGCACGTCAAGATGATTTTCCCGGCCCGTGAAAACATGCCTAAAGTGGCTATGCCTGAGGTGGAAGTTCACTGGTATGACGGAGGCATGATGCCCGAACGTCCGGCCGGATTCCCCCAAGGCAAACAGTTGATGCAGAGCGGTGGCGGCCTGACCATCTTCCATGGGACTAAAGACACGCTGATATGCGGATGTTACGGACAGAATCCATGGCTTCTGTCAGGACGCGTACCCAATGCTCCCAAAGTATGCCGGCGCGTTCCCGATGCCATGAAGGGAGGACATGAAATGGATTGGGTGCGTGCATGCAAGGAAAGTCCGGACAGTCGTGTGATGCCCAAGTCTGATTTTTCAGAGGCCGGCCCGATGAATGAAATGGTGGCGATGGGTGTACTTGCCATCCGTCTGCAAGGTTTGAACAAGACATTGGAATGGGACGGAGCCAACATGCGCTTCACCAATATTGGTGAAAATGAGACGATACGTACCGTCATCAAGGACGGCTTCAAGATCCATAACGGACATCCAACGTTTGACAAGACCTGGACTGAGCCCATCCATGCACAGCAGTTTGCTTCCGAACTTATCAGACATACCTACCGGGAAGGCTGGAAATTGCCCGATATGCCCAGATAATACATTACATACATTATTAATATTAAACAAGCAAATTAAAGCCATGAAAAGATTTTTTTACACAGCTGCATACTGCCTGATTGCAGGCAGTTTGATATCCTGCGGAGGAAACTCCAAGAAAGCCTCAGATAAGAGTCCGTCCGAAGCCGGCGGAACGGTTTCCATTTCTTATTCCAGGTCCTTAAAATCGGCGGAGAGCGACACGCTCAGTCTGCCGGTGGATGCTGACGGCTACATCACCATCTTTGACGGGAAGGACCTGAAGGGCTGGAGAGGTTATGGCAAGGACAAAGTGCCTGCCCGATGGGTGATTGAGGACGGTTGTCTGAAGTTCAACGGAAGTGGGGGCGGAGAAGCACAGGCTGGCGACGGCGGCGATTTGATTTTCGCCCACAAATTCAAGAACTTCGAGCTGGAACTGGAATGGAAGATCTCGAAGGGAGGCAATTCCGGCATTCTATACCTGGCACAGGAGGTTACCTCCAAAGACAAGGACGGAAACGAAGTACTGGAACCCATCTATATTTCCGCTCCGGAATATCAGCTGCTGGACAATGCCAACCACCCCGATGCCAAACTTGGCAAGGACAATAACCGTCAGGCGGCTTCACTTTATGACATGATTCCTGCCGTGCCCCAAAATGCAAAACCTTTCGGAGAATGGAATAAGGCCAAAATTATGGTCTATAAGGGGACTGTTGTCCATGGGCAGAATGGCGAAAATGTACTGGAATATCATTTATGGACCAAACAATGGACGGATATGCTCCAGGCCAGCAAGTTCAGTCAGGAAAAATGGCCGTTGGCTTTCGAGCTGTTGAATAATTGTGGCGGTGAGAACCACGAGGGATTTATCGGCTTGCAGGATCATGGAGATGATATCTGGTTCCGCAACATTCGGGTAAAGATACTTGATTAATCCAATCAACATTGGCAGACAAGATGCAAAGACATGAAAACAATCACCGTCTTTGTATTTAGTCTGCCATTTTTTAGAAATTATGTAAAGAGACTACTTCAATAAATACTTCGGAGGTTTTAAGACGTTTCACATCAAAGGCCACCGAAAAATGGGACAAATCGGCATGATGTTACGACACCTGTTCTCGTTATACAAACATGGCTAGTATCCAAGACATAGTGGCCGAAAAACAAGATACAGTAACCTTGTATTCGATAATGTAAGACAAAGTCTCGACTATCTGCAAATCGTCCCTTTCGTAAAAAACACTCTTTCTCTCAACATAATAATGGACATTATATTAATCATTTTAAGCATTCTCTGCCTGCTGGCAGGTCTGGCCGGATGCATCCTTCCTGCCCTGCCCGGCCCTCCGCTGGCCTATGGGGGCATGTTGCTGCTCCACTTTTCCGACCGCGTACAGTTCAGCCCCACGCAGCTGGTAGTGTGGCTTGCGCTGGTTGTCGTCGTGCAGGTACTCGACTACTTCGTCCCCCTGCTAGGCGCCAAGTATAGCGGCGGCAGCCGATGGGGTGAGCGAGGATGCCTGGCCGGCACGCTTGTAGGTCTGTTCTTCATGCCGTGGGGCATCATCCTCGGTCCCTTTCTGGGTGCCTTCATCGGCGAACTGCTGGGCGGACGCGAAACGAAAGAAGCCCTCCGTTCAGGCCTTGGCTCACTGGTGGGCTTCCTACTGGGCACAGCGGTGAAATGCGCCCTCTGCGGGTATTTCCTCTGGAAATTTATAGAGGCCGTGTGGTAGTAGCCTTCAGCCTACAAAAAAGCCGGAGTGTCGGGACGACACTCCGGCTTCGTCTTACATAACAAACAGGGACTTATCTCTTATTAAAACCCTATTTTTCCAATCCGATTCCTTAGAACTTAAATCCAATCTTGATGGTCGGGGCAGCCAGAATGGTAAAGTTATGGCTGTCTGCATCCAGATTGCTCAAGCCTTCCTGAGGCTTGATGAGGGTACGGTTGTAGGTGTAGGCAAAAGGATCTACCTGTGCGCCGATGAAGAACGCGTCAGTAAAGTAGTAATCCACACCGCCAGTGATGGCACCACGAATGTTGAACGCTTCGCCTACTGACATGCCCATATAGGTTTCGTCGTCTGTCTGAGACAGGTTGCGTCCGTAGGCATAACCCACGCGCAGGCCTACATAAGGCATCAAACCGTTTGTTTTCGTCTTGAAGTAACGGTCCACGCCCGTAAAGACGTTGAACTGAATGAAGTTCTGGTCCGCTACCGCTGCATAATTGGGGATTGAACCGTCTCCAATTTCATCCTGATACGGATCGTACGTGCCAGGCACGCCCGAATAGCCGGGATGTTTGGAGATGTTCATGCCGCCTCCCAAGTTGAGTTTCCACAGGTCGCTGAAGAACCATCCACCTTCTACGCCGACCGAGAGTTTCTGGTCACTGAAGTTGGTGGAAGCTGCGGCAATGGAGTAATCCGTCAGGTTACCCGCAGCTGCGTTCTGCATCACGTTACTGTTGTAGCTTACAGTGGCAGCCACAGTGAAGTCACCTTTCTTGGGGCCTTTCTCCTGGGCATTGGCTATAAGACACATCATAGGAAGTGCGGCTAATATTAAAAGTTTGTAGATTTTCATATTTTCTTGTTTTTTATTTGTCTTGTCCGGAAGGAGCTTTCGCTCCTTCCCACAAGATTTTTCAACTTTAGATATTAGCTTAATCTGTTAATTTACTTATTCAGCAGCAAGCAGTGCGTCCAATTCAGCTTTGTACTGGTTAGCCAGTTTCTCGTAAGTTTCAATTTCAGCATTGATACGATCAATTTCCATCTGAATCAGTTTACGCGTCTGTTCAGGCGTAACTCCTGTAGTAGCAACCCACATTTCTACTTGGCCATAAATCCATGAATCTGTGTTGGGATCATAGTAATATCCATAGTCCCTTATCCATTCACCGCTATTTACACCCAAATTAGCTATCTGCTGCTTGACATTAGCAATCTGCTCCTTCAAACTCAAGATTTCGTTTTCAACTGTAGTGGCCTCATTATACAAATCATAAATAATAGAATATTCACTCGGACCCGACCAAGAAATAACCATTCCGTCAGTAGCGAAATCAGTGATACCAATTACATCAATAGCATTCTCAATCTTATGAAGCTCGTGATAAGCAGTCAGGTAAGCTTCTGCCTTTTCCTTGGCAACTTCCACAGCAGCCAAGTATTCCTTTTCTGCATCGGAACCTGCGGCAACAATCTTCAAGTTATTTTCATAAATAGCCTGATTAGCCTTTAATTCTTCCAACTCTTCTTCAGCTTCAGCAATTCGTTCTTGACAACTAAGAATATAAACCTGGGCATCCTCGCTATTTCTTGTATATTGTGCAATCAAATCTTGATCTGCAGCATCGCCCTTAGCCTGCTCAGCAGCAATAGCGTCATCCCAATATTTTTTAGATTGCTGCGCATTTTCCAAATCAATGTAAAGTCCTGTAGCAGCTACAGCCGGAGTTGCAGCAGCATTTCCGGGATTACCAATCATGTCTTCCTGTGATTTAATTCTGTCCGCATGCCAGCGATCAGCGTATTGCTTCATTCGTAAATAGTCAGAACCATCAGGCAATATATATGAAGAAACGAACAAGGAGTAATAACAACCTTCTACCGGTTCTATTTCGTTATATACAGTCAGTGAATAAAAAATATTACCACCATATGGATACTGCTGCAACGTATCCAACGCTGCTAAATAATCCAATCTGGAAGCGTACCACTCTTGTTGTTCATGCATATCACTAAAAGATGGATACAAACTAATATCATTCTGAGCTTCTTCATAAGCTTTTTGAGCCTCAGCAACCTTATTTTGAGCGGCAGGTTGCTGTTTCTTAATCAGGTCATATGCCTGAGCGGCCAGTTCGTTCAGCTGAGTTTCCAACGCAGCTTTGTCGGTATCCATTGACTCAAGTCGCTCTATTTGAGCAGTATAGTCAGCTATATTCTGATTATAAATAGCAATTTGTTTGTCATAAGCAGCCTGGGCAGCAGCACTATCTACCTCGACTCTCGCCAGTTCGTATTGCTTGTCAATCAATTCATTATTCAGATAATAAATTTGATTCAACGCACTAGTATATTTATTGAAGATGTTCTGGATATGCTGATCGGCTTCTTCCCAAATTTGCTGTTCATATTGTGCAGTCTGCAATTTGGCAGCTGCAATTTCAGCCTCATACTGAGCACGGAGCTTTTCCAATTCAAGTTCATACTGCTGTTTCAAGTATTCAGTTTCAGCAGCTGTCGCATCAGCCAAAGCCTGTTGATAAGCAGCCTGAGCTGCCATGAACGCAGCTTCTGCTGCCGCACGTACAGCTTCAGCTTCTGCCTGTGCGTTAGCATACTTTGCCAATGCCTCCAGTTGTGCAGCTTTCGCGTTGCGGATCGCGGTTACCGATGCAGACTCATTGTCTTCCACGCAAGCTCCCAGCGACAACGCACCCAGGAGCACTGCTACCATCATAAGTTTCTTTTTCATAATCGTACTCTTTTAAAGATTAATAAAGTAGTTAAATATATAGTTTCATAGAAAAATATCTACTATCTTCTATATTATTTCTTATAATTCCTATCTTTACTAAAATCAACTTGTTACACCTTTTTTATTTCAAAGAGCATTAACATATTTTCTTTATATTTCACTATTATTCCAACACTCTTTGCAAAAGCACATTGCAAATATAAAGATTAAAAATTAAAATCAAACACTATTGGCAAAAAATTTAGCATCAAACGATAATATTTTCACAAAATACCATTTTTCCGTGACAAAGGCACCTAACAACGACCAACCAAAGAAATCTTAAAATATATATAGAAAGAGGAGAAAACAGATGGCCGATAAAAGAGGAAAACGCGTTTGTGTAATGAAAAGGACAATATCCAGAAACAATCGCAAGGAAACATTTCCTTTTACAAGCATCATCATAAATAGTGATATGAGCTCCGAACAGATGTAACGAAAGCCGCATACCACCCGCCACAGGATGCCTGCAACCTGACATCCGATTATCCACATCCCGTCAACAGATCGCGCACATCCTTGCGACAGCTTGCAGACTTCCTATTCCTAAAGCAATGCTTTAAGCCGAAGAAAACGATGCTTTATCCCCCGAAAAGCACCGTTTTCATCCTAAGCACCCACTTGACAAACGGACGCAGACAAAAGCAGATATGGTTTAAAACTATTAATCTTATGCAAACGCAAAAACAAAAGTCCCCGATTTCCAATATATTTCCGTATATTTGCCGTCGGCTCGAAAAGGATACCAACCCAAGAACATGGACGAAAGAGACTTTGACTGACGCAAGTTATTAACAAAAAGGGCGACTTATCAACCGTTTTTGCAATCTCTTCCCTTTCCATGCTGGCACTATCAGAAATAATCGCTTATTTCGCCGCCGATAAATGATAGAGAATATGGGAAAAATTATTGCAATGGCAAACCAAAAGGGAGGCGTGGGCAAGACTACCACCACCATCAACCTGGCAGCCTCGCTGGCCACCCTTGAAAAGAAAGTGCTCGTTGTGGACGCCGACCCGCAGGCCAACGCCTCATCGGGACTCGGAGTGGACATCAAGCAAGCCGAATGCACTATCTACGAGTGCATTATTGACCGTGCCAACGTGCGTGAAGCAATCCATGACACTGAGATTGACACGCTGAAGGTAATCTCTTCTCACATCAACCTCGTAGGCGCCGAAATCGAGATGCTCAACCTGAAGAACCGCGAACGGATCCTCAAGGAAGTGCTCGCACCGCTGAAAAACGAGTTTGACTATATTTTGATAGACTGTTCGCCGTCGCTGGGACTCATCACCGTCAACGCGCTCACCGCCGCCGACTCGGTCATCATCCCCGTGCAGGCCGAATACTTCGCCCTTGAAGGTATCAGCAAGCTGCTGAACACCATCAAGATCATCAAGTCGAAACTGAACCCCGGCCTGGAAATCGAAGGCTTCCTGCTGACGATGTACGACTCGCGCCTGCGGCAGGCCAACCAAATCTACGACGAAGTGAAACGCCACTTCCAGGAACTGGTGTTCAAGACCGTCATCCAGCGCAACGTGAAACTGAGCGAGGCGCCCAGCTACGGCCTGCCCACCATCCTCTACGATGCAGACTCCACAGGGGCCAAGAACCACATGGCACTGGCCAAAGAGCTGATAGAAAGAGAAAAATAAAGAAAAAAGGTAACTGACAGATATGGCACAAAAAAGAAATGCATTAGGACGCGGCCTGGACGCACTGCTCTCCATGGACGACGTGCAGACCGAAGGCTCCTCCTCCATCAGCGAGATAGAGTTGTCGAAGATTGTCGTCAACCCCAACCAGCCGCGGCGGGAATTCGCCCCCACCGCCCTGCAGGAGCTGGCCGACTCCATCGCCGAAATCGGCATCATACAACCCATCACGCTGCGCAAGATCTCGGATGACGAGTACCAGATCATCGCGGGCGAACGCCGTTTCCGTGCTTCGCAACTGGCCGGTCTGACAAGTATTCCAGCCTACATCCGTACCGCCGACGATGAGAACGTCATGGAAATGGCCCTCATCGAGAACATCCAGCGCGAAGACCTGAACTCGGTGGAAATAGCCCTAGCCTACCAGCATTTGTTGGAGCAATACGGCCTGACGCAGGAACGCCTGAGCGAACGCGTGGGCAAGAAGCGCACTACCATCGCCAACTACCTGCGCCTGCTGAAGCTGCCTGCTCCCGTACAGATGGGCCTGCAGAACAAGCAGATAGATATGGGCCATGCCCGTGCGCTGGTGACGCTGGACGACCCCAAACTTCAAGTGAAAATCTACGAAGAGATACTGGAGCATGGTTACTCCGTGCGCAAGGTGGAAGAAATCGTCAAGTCGCTGAGCGAAGGAGAAGCCATAAAAAGCGGGGGGCGCAAGATAACTCCCAAACGGGCCAAACTGCCCGAAGAGTTCAATATGTTAAAACAACAGCTTTCCAACTTCTTCAGCACCAAAGTCCAACTGACCTGTTCGGAAAAAGGGAAAGGCAAAATCAGCATCCCATTCAGTAACGAAGAAGAACTGGAACGTATCATCGGCATCCTCGACACGCTGAAAAATAAATGACTAAAAGAAAACTCAAATATCAGGTATTGACAACCCTGCTGCTCTGTATCCTACAGGTGGCGGGGATTGTCGTGTATGGACAGGACCGTCCGCGAGCCGCCCTGCGCAGGGCACACGAGCAGCAAGCCGACACTACGCACAAGCCTCTGCATCCCCTGCAAGCAGTCCAGATACCCGACACGTTGGACAATCAAACACGAGCCACGGCGGACAGCATTGCTGACGCGAACAAGAGAAAAATGCTCGAATTGACGTCCAGTCCCGACATCAAGCCAGAGAAAGTGCCAACAGACAGCTTGAGCCGCGAGCTGAACCGCAAACAATGGATTCCCAATCCCACCAAGGCTACCTGGCTGGCACTGGTTATTCCCGGCGGAGGACAAATTTACAACCGAAAATATTGGAAACTGCCCATCGTTTACGGAGGATTTGCAGGTTGTGCCTATGCGCTGACCTGGAACGGCAAAATGTACAAAGATTACCAGGCAGCCTACGTTGATGCCGTCAACGACAAATGGGACTCCAGCAGTATTACCGACCTGCTCCCGCCAGGTTATACCGACCGCGTATCGCACTCACAGATAACAGAAACCCTGCGTAAGCGTAAAGATACTTACCGCCGCTGGCGCGACCTGAGCATCTTCGCCTTCATCGGTGTCTATCTGATATCAGTGGTCGATGCCTATGTCGATGCCGAGCTGTCCAACTTCGACATTGGCCCCGACTTGAGCATGAAAGTGGAACCCACCATCTTCAATAGCCAGGTGGGAGGCAGCTACAACCCTGCCACACTGAAGGACAAGTCAGTGGGCGTGCAATGCAGCTTCCGCTTTTGAAAGAATGATTACTTATTCCAAACCTACAAGATATTGATATGAAAAAATTGATTATAAGCACCTCTCTGTTGTTCGTAACTCTGTTGACCTCCCCACTCTGCGCACAAGAAAGCGTGGACGTTGTCATCAAGGAAAACGGTATCGAACGCCAGGAGAGCATCGACCTGCCCCGAAGCATGACCTATCCGCTGGACAGCCTGCTGAATGACTGGAAGGCCAAGACTTATATTGACTTAGGTAAAGACTGCAGTACCTCACACGAAAATCCGCTGTTCAGCGACTCCGTATATATCGACCGCATGTCGCGCATGCCGGTTGTCATAGAGATGCCCTATAATGAAATCGTACGCAAGTTCATCGACATGTACGCCACCCGCCTGCGTAATCAGGTAGCCTTCATGCTCAGTGCCTGCAACTTCTACATGCCCATTTTCGAGAAAGCACTTGACGCTTACGACCTGCCCCTCGAACTGAAATACCTCCCCATCATTGAATCG
>DXAV01000080.1 GCA_019116805.1 Candidatus Bacteroides merdavium
ACGAGCGGGAAAGAAGGAAAGGGAAAGGGACACATTATAATATTTCGGGCGGGCGCGCACTGCGCGCGCGTATTACAATTACCTACAGGGTGGGAAAAGGACGTGCGGAACCTGGGAACAGGGAGCAAAAGAAAGGGGAACAGAGTGCGGACAAGGGAAAAACAGTGCTTAAAGGAGGAAAAAACGGTGGTTTACGGAAGGGAAAGCAATGGTTTAGGGAGAGAAAAACAATAATACTATCCCGAGATACCAAAAGTTTGTTATCTTTGCAAACTGAAGTACAACTTTATCATTAACCCTATTTTTAAACACCATGAAAAAACTATTCACACCATTTGTGGCATGTATTCTTGCCGCATGCAGTTCTAACGAGCAACCGGCAACGCCCTACGATGTCATTCCACTGCCTCAGGAAATCACCATCTCGCAAGACAACCCGTTCAAACTGACTTCGAGTACCGTCATCGCCTATCCAAAAGACAATGCCCTTCTGAAGAGAAATGCTGAGTTTCTGGCTGAATACATTGCGGATGCCACCGGTTACACGTTGAAAACCAAAGCGATCGAAAATGGAGAGAAGCCAGGTAAGGCCATCGTCCTTGGCCTTGATGCAAGTATCGCCAACGCAGAAGGTTACCGACTGACTACCCAAGCTGACGGCATCAACATCTGCGGACAAACAGCGAACGGCGTGTTCTACGGCATCCAAACGCTTCGCAAATCCATTCCTGCCCAGGCACAGGACGCATCCATTCTTATCCCCGCTGGAGAAATCGAGGACCAGCCGCGCTTCGGCTACCGAGGCATGCACCTCGACGTGGGACGTCACTTCTTCCCTGTGGAGTTCATCAAGGAATACATCGACCTGCTGGCCCTGCACAACATGAATACCCTGCACTGGCACCTGACCGAAGACCAGGGCTGGAGAATCGAAATCAAAAAATATCCGAAACTGACGGAAGTTGGTTCCATCCGCAAACATACGGTCATCGGACACAACACGGACGAATATGACAACACACCTTACGGCGGTTTCTATACCCAGGATGAAGCCCGCGAAATCGTGAAGTATGCTCAGGAACGCTACATCACCGTCATTCCCGAAATCGACCTGCCAGGCCACATGCTGGCCGCATTGGCCGCCTACCCCGAACTAGGCTGTACGGGTGGTCCATACGAAGTAACGGGCAGATGGGGCATCTTCGAAGACGTGCTCTGCATAGGCAATGAAAAAACTCTCCCCTTCCTGGAAGACGTAATGACCGAAATCATCGATATCTTCCCGTCGAAATATATTCACATCGGAGGTGACGAATCGCCACGTACCCGCTGGCAAAAATGTCCGAAATGCCAGGCTCTCATCCGTAAGGAAGGCCTGAAGGCAGACAAGAACCATTCGGCCGAAGACCGTCTGCAGAGCTACTGCAACGCCCGCATCGAGAAATTTCTCAACGAACGAGGACGTCAGATTATCGGATGGGACGAAATTCTGGAAGGCGACCTGGCTCCCAACGCCACCGTCATGTCATGGCGCGGATCGGCCGGAGGCATCAAGGCTGCACAGATGGGACACGATGTTATCATGACCCCGAATACTTACTGCTACTTCGACTATTTCCAAAGCAAAGACAAGGAGAACGAACCGTATGATGCTATCGGTGGCTACCTGCCTGTAGAAAAGGTCTATAGCTTTAACCCGACTGAAGGGCTCAACGAAGAACAAGCCAAGTATATCTTAGGTGCACAAGCCAATGTATGGACCGAGTACATGACTTCGACCGAGCAGGTGGAGTACATGATTCTGCCGCGTATGGCCGCCCTGGCCGAGGTACAGTGGACAGTGCCAAGCAAAAAGGAATACAACAACTTCCTGCAACGCCTGGATGCACTGGCCAAGTTCTACGACAGAGACGGATTGAACTACGCCAAGCACGTATTCACCACACCATCCGACTCCCAGCAAGCTGAATAAAGTTCGCAGCCCTATAAGGGTAATCTAACCCAAAGAGGCTGTCTCAAAATGAAATAGTATTCACATTTTGAGACAGCCTCCTTCGTTTCCAGTAAAATTCGAACGGCATAAAAGTAGTATGCCAGCCCGCAATCCGGCTCATTTTTCTGCCGTACGGCGATATTCACAAATGAATTTTTCCAACTCATGTGCCCCCTTCTCGGTAGAGATACCCCGAAGATAGGTGAACATGATGGATTCATAAACCTCCAGGAACGAATATTTCTCGCAGATGTTGCTATTGAGCAACAACTCGATCTGCTCGTGTACCAGCAGATTGACAATGGCAAAATTGATGTCGGCGCGGAATATTCCCTGCTTCACCCCCTCCTCAAAGAAACTGATAGTTTCTGCCGAATCGTGATGTTTGTCGTTCTTGAAAAGTTCATAGACTTTCGGATATTTCTTCAGATCTTCAAAGAAGCTTTTGTGAGTGGAATGGAAGCGTTCGATGCTGCGCAGATAAAGCTTGAGCAGCACGTCGAGCACATGGTCCGACGTCTCCAGCATTTCGCGTACAAAGGCATCCATATCATCCCTATCCTTTAAAATGCAGGCCTCGAGCAACATCTCCTTATTGGCGAACACTTCGTAAAGAGTACGCTTCGAAATGCCCAATGAAAGTGCAATATCATCCATCGTGATGCTCTTGATACCATGTGCTTTAAAAGCCTGCATTGCCGTCTCTACAATTCGTTTTTTCAGTTCGGCCCTTGATGCCGAACGTCTTGTATTATCACTCATCTCATCCAAAAATTAAGGTTATCACTTCGCCAGCAGCGATAAGATGGGTGCAAATATAGCGAAAGGAAGACCAATCGCCCCAGCAAGTGTCCTCACTTTTTGAAAATATTTAATGATAATTACACTTACAAGCCGACAAATGAGAAAGAAGAACAGAAAAAAGCCCTCCGACATCCGCATCCGGCCGATGCGTAACGGAGGGCAAACAGGTATGGTATATGGAGAAGCGTCAGTCGTCTAGGTCCATATCGACAACATTGAACTTCGTGTCGAACTTGATTTCCCAGCGGTTGCTGAGCTTCACTTCGTAAGAGTAGCGGTCTTTTTCCAGCTTCAGGATTTTAGCGTCGGGATAGCGGTCAGCCACAAACTTCTGGATGGGTTGCGGAACCACGTCGGCAGGTACCTGCGACTGGCGGCACTGGATGTCGGTCCATGCGCCCTTCTTGTCGAACTCAACCTTACTGCCGCTGGCAAACATCACTTCGTAGGAGGTATCGAAGAATTCGGAGTCTTCCTTGGCGAAAGCCACTTTCTCCGATGCGAAATGCTTCTTGACAAACTGCTGTGCGGCGGCAGGGAGCTGCTCGAAGGTAATGGGTTTGTCGTTGTCGGCCGATGCCAGCTGAATGGTGAACACACTTACCAGTAAAAGAACTAATTTTTTCATAATCGTAAGTTTTTAAAGGGTTATTACTATCATCTGTTTTTGTCTATTTCTCTTGTTTTCGTACTGCAAAGAAAAGCAGGCATTTTGGAAAGAATTGGGAAAAAAGAAAGGAAATGGAAGAAAAAAAGACTTTTTTTATCGCGAAGGCAAAATCCGCCCCGCAGTCGGCGATATAACCCTTTAAAAACAAAAAGAAATAAGTAGCAGCCTCCAACAAAACCGAAGGCTGCCGCATAGTCCGAATCCAGCACAGAAAAGTGAGAAATGAGGAAGCAGATGGCAATACTCCCCCGTCAGTATTCGCCGCAGCCCTCCTGCAACGCCCGCAGGTAGCGGCACATCACTTCGGCCGACTCGCTCGTCTCCTGTCGCAGCTGATTCTGAAGTTCGGGATGGCCCTCGAGAAGCTTCATCATCTTGTCCTTGCCCACAAACTCGGCACGCCCCGTCTCGGGATTGATTTCGTAGAATACACGAGAAGCCACCAGCGCCGACGCGGCAATGGCATCGCCCACTTCGCCGCCCAGCTTCGTGGCATCGGGCGACTGAGCCGTACTCGTGGCAGCCTGACCAACGGGCTGGGCACAGAAATAGAACTTGTCGCCCACGTGCATGGCGGCCGCATAGCAGTTGCCGAAGCGGTAGCGCTTGTAGCGCATCTTACGGCAATTGACGTAGAGCGCCGTATCAATCCGCACCGCATAGCAGCGTCGGTTCAGATAACGGCTCAAGCCCCGGTTGTCCACAGCCTCGATGCGGTAGTCGCCTCCGCCCATCAGCAGTATCTGGTTCTTGCTGCGACGCTCCAGTTTCAGCGTAGTTACCGTATCGCCGTCACATTCAACCAACTCGCGCAGGTTAGCATAGATAATCTGCTGCGCCTCACAAGGCATGAACAGCCCCGAAACACAAAACACCGCCAGCAACAAACCCCATTTTCTCATAATCAATACATGCTTTGAGTCTATCTCTAATTTGGGAGCTAAGGTAATTCATTTTAGAAAAATTTGCAAGATTGTAGGAGGAAAATAATCCGTACGACCGCTTCGCACGCAAAGGGGGACTTCTCTAAGAACAACAAGCGGCTCGGTATTTTTTCTTATCTTTGCCACACGAACTATCGAACTATAAAGAGATGAAGACACGAGACGAAATACGCGCCGCCTACCGGCAGGATGCCGAACGCGCGGCCGGCGAAGTGACAAAGACGCAACGGCTGATTTACCGCACCGGCACCCTGCGCCTGCTGCTTTTCGGCGGAGCCGTGGCAGCAGTGATAGGTCTGTGGGGCCAGGGTGCGCTGATGTATGCCGTGACGGCCGCCTGCCTGCTGCCCTTCCTGCTGCTGGTGAAGTACCACAACCGCCTGTTCCTGCGGAAGGACTATCAGGAGAAGCGGCAGGAGGTGAACCGACAGGAACTGGCCGCGCTCGACCAGGACACCTCGGCCTTCGACGACGGCAAGGAGTTTGCCGACCCGGCCCATCCCTATACGTACGACCTCGATGTCTTCGGTCCCCGCTCACTCTTCCAGTACGTCAACCGCACGTGTACCCGCCTCGGACGCGAACAGCTGGCCGGGTGGATGGCCTGCCAGCTGGACAAGCGGGAACCCATCCTCCGCCGGCAGGAGGCCGTACAGGAGCTGGCGGGCAAGGCGTCGTTCCGCCAGCGCTTCCGCATCCTGGGCCTGCTGAACAAGGGGCAGGCGGCCGACCGTGCCGAGCTGCTGGAATGGGCGCAAAGCCCCGTCCGCTACCGCAACCGCGGCTTGTTGCGACGGCTGCCCCATGTGGTGACGGCGGTCAACCTCCTCTGCCTAGCGGGTGTCGTGACGGGCGTGCTGTCGGGCAACGCATGGGGCATCCTGTGGTTCGGCATCGTAGTTGCCAGCTTCGCTTTCACGCGGCAGATTACCAAGGTGCAGAGTGTTTACGGACAGAAGCTCCGCATCCTGGGCACCTATGCCCAACTGCTGCAGACCATGGACGAGGAGGCGATGGAAGCCCCGCTCCTGCGGACCGTCAAAGACAAGATTGGGGGTGACCGCCGGCAGGCCTCGCAGGCCATCCGACGGCTGGTGAAGCTGATGAACGAGCTGGACCAACGCAACAATTACCTGATGTACACCGTGCTGAACGGCTGCTTCTTCTGGGAGCTGTGGCAGATGATACGCATCGAGGCGTGGAAGGAAGTCCATGCAGGCGAACTGCCGCACTGGCTGGAGGCTATCGGCGAGATGGACGCACTCTGCTCGCTGGGCACGTTCGCCTACAACCATCCGGAGGGGTACTCCTACCCCGACATCCTAGGCGACACAAACACGGGGACAGACAACACGGAAACGCCTTTCCAGCTGGTGGCCGAGACGATGGGCCATCCGCTCATCCCGCGCGACCGCTGCGTGTGCAACGACATCCACATGACGCGCCGCCCCGCCTTCATCATCATCACGGGGGCCAACATGGCGGGCAAGAGCACCTACCTGCGCACCATCGGCGTGAACTACCTGCTGGCCTGCATCGGCGCGCCCGTCTGTGCCAGGCAGATGTCACTCTACCCCGCCCGACTGATGACGAGCCTGCGCACCACCGACTCGCTCAGCGACAACGAATCCTACTTCTTCGCCGAACTGAAGCGGCTGAAGTCCATCATCGACCGTCTGCAAGGCGGCGAGCAGCTCTTCATCATCCTCGACGAAATTCTGAAGGGTACCAACTCGGCCGACAAGCAGCGGGGTTCGTTCGCCCTCGTCCAGCAGCTGATGCGTCTGCGGGCCAACGGCATCATCGCCACGCACGACCTGCTGCTGGGCACACTGAAGGACCGCTTCCCCAACTGCATCGACAACTTCCGCTTCGAAGCCGACATCACCGGCGACGAGCTGACCTTCTCCTACCGCCTCCGCCCCGGCGTGGCGCAGAACATGAACGCCTGCTTCCTCATGAAAAAGATGGGGATTGCCATGGATCTATAAAAAAGAGAAAAGAAATCAGTCCTTCTTCTTGAACAGCGCAAAACTCTCGCCGAACGTATGCGAGTAGAACAGCAGCACGGCAATGGTGCCACAGCTGATAGCCGCATCGGCCAGATTGAAGACGGGACTGAAGAAAATAAAATGCTCCCCGCCCACGAAAGGCATCCACGACGGCCAGTTGAACTCGAACAGGGGGAAGTAGAACATATCCACCACACGCCCGTACAGCCAGTCAGCGTAGCCCTGTCCGGCCGGTACAAACGTGGCGACACTCATCCGCGTACTCTCGCTGAAGATGGCGCCGTAAAAGATACTGTCGATGACATTGCCCACCGCCCCGGCGAAAATCAGCGAGATGCATACAAGGTACCCCGTCTTGAATTGTGCCTTGGCCAGCCGCCAGATGTACCACAGAATGACGCCCGAGAATACCAGTCGCATCAGCGTCTGCAGGGCCTTGGGCATCACCTGCATGCCGAACGCCATACCGTTGTTCTCGATAAAGGCGATGTAGAACCAGTTGGTGATGCGGATATGCTCGCCATAATACATGTTAGTCTTCACTACAATCTTGATGACCTGGTCCAGAATGAGCGTGAGCAGGATAATGCCCAGCGCCAACCAGAATTTGTTGTATTTCTTGTCCATATTGTTCCGATAAAACATGTTAGTTTGGATATGCGGGCAAAGGTATAAAAAAGCAAGGAATTATCGGCACCGGACAGGCAAATACATCATCATTTCCTGACGAAGCACTGCCTCGGGCATCCATGAAGCACGGGCACACCGCCTCACGAAGCACTGCGTCAACGGTTAACGAAGCACTTTCTTGCACCCTCACGAAGCACGGCATGAACCCGCGAAGGCATAAAAAAAGCCGCCCCAGTCACTGGGACGGCTTTCATATCATATAAGAATAGTGTCGGATTACTCAGCTTTTGCTTCTTCAGCAGGAGCTTCAGCTGCAGGAGCCTCTGTAGCAGGAGCTTCCGTAGCGGCAGCCTTCTTGGAAGAACGGCGCGTACGAGTTGCCTTCTTAGCCACCTTCTCCTTAGCCATGTTCTCGTTGTAGTCAACGAGTTCGATAAAGCACATCTCAGCATTGTCACCCAGACGGTTGCCAGTCTTGATGATGCGAGTGTAGCCACCCGGACGGTCGGCAATCTTCACAGAGATTTCCTTGAAGAGTTCAGTTACAGCATACTTGTCTTGCAAGTTGCTAAATACTACACGACGAGAGTTTGTAGTGTCGTTCTTTGACTTGGTAATCAGCGGCTCAACAAACTTCTTCAGAGCTTTAGCCTTTGCAACGGTCGTAGTGATTCTTTTGTGCTTGATCAAAGAGCACGCCATATTGGCCAACATAGCGTTTCTGTGAGAAGCAGTACGACCCAGATGGTTGAATTTCTTGTTATGTCTCATTGTTTATTCTTTATCTAATTTATATTTAGAAATATCGGTTCCAAACGACAGATTCAGACTGTCCAGCAAATCATCAAGCTCGGTCAGCGATTTCTTACCGAAGTTGCGGAACTTCAGGAGGTCGGTCTTGTTGAACTGTACCAGGTCGCCCAAAGTCTCAACGTCGGCAGCCTTCAAGCAGTTGAGGGCACGAACGGAGAGATCCATATCGACGAGCTTGGTCTTCAGCAACTGACGCATGTGCAATACTTCTTCATCGAACTCTTCATTGCCGTCGGCATCGTTGTTCTCGAGCGTAATCTTCTCATCGGAGAAGAGCATAAAGTGATAGATCAAGATTTTTGCAGCTTCCTTCAGCGCCTCTTTCGGGTGAATGGAACCGTCGGTAGTAATTTCAAGCACCAGTTTCTCGTAGTCAGTCTTCTGCTCTACGCGGTAGTTTTCTACCTGGTACTTGACGTTACGTATCGGAGTATAAATGGAGTCGATAGGAATTACGTTCACATCGGTGCAGTATTCGCGGTTCTCGTCAGAGGGAACATAACCGCGGCCTTTGTTGATCGTAATGTCTATCTGCATCGTAGCTTTTGAATCTAAATGACAAATAACTAATTCAGGATTTAACACTTCAAATCCAGTCAGATACTTACTTATGTCACCTGCCTTAAATTCACTCGAATTCTCGATCGTAATACTTACCTTCTCGCTCTCGAATTCTTCTACTACTTGCTTGAACCGTACTTGTTTCAGGTTCAAGATAATGTTAGTAACATCCTCCTTTACACCGGGGACACTGGAAAATTCGTGCTCAACACCTTCTATCTTGATAGTGGTGATGGCGAAACCTTCCAATGACGAAAGCAGGATGCGGCGCAGTGCATTACCCACGGTAATACCGAAACCGGGCTCCAACGGACGAAATTCGAATTTTCCGAATCTAGAGTCCGCTTCCAACATTAATACTTTATCAGGTTTTTGAAATGCTAATATCGCCATGAAATTAATTATTATTTAGAGTACAATTCTACGATCAAATGTTCCTTAATGTTTTCAGGAATGTCAGCTCTTTCGGGCACGTGCAGGAGCTTGCCTACCTTTGCGTTGTCATCCCACTCCAACCAAGGATACTTGCTGTGGTTGAAGCCAGCCAACGAATTGGCAATAACTTCCAGAGACTTGGAACGCTCACGTACGCCAACAACCTGTCCGGGCTTCAGAGAGTAGGAAGGAATGTTGACAACCGCACCGTCCACCGTGATGTGCTTGTGGCTCACCAACTGACGGGCAGCAGCACGCGTAGGAGCAATACCCATACGGAATACAACGTTATCAAGACGGCACTCCAGCAGTTGGAGCAGGATTTCACCTGTAATACCCTTGATTGTCGCAGCCTTCTCGAACAGATTACGGAATTGTTTCTCAAGTACACCATAAGTGTATTTAGCTTTCTGCTTCTCACGAAGTTGCACACCGTATTCAGAAGTCTTTCTCTTTCTAGAGTTACCGTGCTGTCCGGGAGGATAATTCTTCTTAGACAAAACTTTATCTGCTCCGAAGATACCTTCACCGAATTTACGGGCTATTCTTGATTTTGGTCCAGTATATCTAGCCATTTTCTTTTAAATATTTAATTGTTTATTCATGAACTTAATTTGTTGCAGCCGCGATTGCAGAGAAGAAAGTACAATCCAATAACAAAATCAAGTGTCACTTAATAATAAAGGTAAATCTTAAACTCTACGTCTTTTAGGAGGACGACATCCATTGTGTGGCAACGGAGTTACATCAATGATTTCAGTAACTTCGATACCGGCTCCGTGAATGGTTCTGATAGCAGACTCACGACCGTTACCCGGACCCTTAACATAAGCCTTTACCTTTCTCAGACCAAGATCATAAGCCACTTTGGCACAATCCTGGGCAGCCATCTGTGCTGCATACGGAGTGTTCTTCTTAGAACCTCTAAAACCCATCTTTCCGGCAGAAGACCAGGAGATAATCTGACCTTCACTGTTTGCCAGAGAAACAATGATGTTGTTGAAAGATGAATGTACATGCAACTGACCGTTGGCATCCACCTTTACATTTCTCTTTTTTGCTGCAACTGTTTTTTTTGCCATATCAACAATTATTATTTAGTAGCTTTTTTCTTATTAGCAACGGTTTTCTTTCTACCCTTACGAGTACGAGCATTGTTCTTAGTGCTCTGGCCTCTTACAGGAAGACCAATACGGTGACGGACACCACGGTAGCAACCAATATCCATCAGACGCTTGATATTCAATTGAACTTCAGAACGAAGATCACCTTCTACTTTATACTCAGCAGCAATGATCTCACGAATCTTACCTGCCTGATCATCAGTCCAGTCTTTTACTTTCAGGTCTCTGTCAACACCTGCTTTGTCCAAAATCTTTGCTGAACTACTACGACCTATTCCATAAATATAGGTCAACGCAATTTCTCCTCTTTTATTCTGAGGCAAATCGACACCAACTATTCTTATAGCCATATACTAAATTATTTTTTTTGCAAAAATAATAAATTATCCTTGACGTTGTTTATACTTAGGATTTTTCTTGTTAATAACATACAAACGGCCATTAC
>DXAV01000081.1 GCA_019116805.1 Candidatus Bacteroides merdavium
CGCCCTCTACCGTCGTTATGGCACGGATTTCATCGAACGGCTGAGCGGTATCTTTGCCTTTGCTCTCTACGACGAGGAACGCGATGAATTTCTCATTGCCCGTGACCCTATCGGCGTCATACCTCTCTATATTGGCCGTGATGCTGACGGTACCTTGTATTGCGCCAGCGAGCTGAAAGCCCTTGAAGGACTGTGCGACGAATACGAGCCTTTCCTGCCCGGCCATTACTATTGGAGCCGCGAAGGCGAAATGCGCCGCTGGTACAAGCGCGACTGGACGGAGTATGATGCCGTGAAAGACCGTTATACTTCACAACCCGCCGACAAAGCTTGGCGTACCCAGGTGGCCGACGTACGTACCGCCCTTGAAGATGCCGTACGCCGCCAGCTGATGAGCGACGTACCCTATGGCGTCCTGCTTTCAGGCGGACTGGATTCATCCGTCATCTCTGCCGTAGCCAAGCTCTATGCCGACCGCCGTATCGAAACCAATGGGCAGCAGGCTGCGTGGTGGCCACAGCTCCACTCCTTCGCCGTGGGTCTGAAGGGTGCACCCGACCTGGAGAAAGCCCGCCTGGTGGCCGAGCACATCGGTACTGTCCACCACGAAATACACTATACCATCCAAGAAGGCCTGGACGCCATTCGTGATGTCATCTACTATATCGAAACTTACGATGTCACCACTGTACGTGCCTCTACACCGATGTACCTGCTGGCCCGCGTCATCAAGTCGATGGGCATCAAAATGGTACTCAGCGGTGAAGGAGCCGATGAGGTATTCGGCGGCTACCTTTACTTCCACAAAGCCCCCAATGCACAGGCTTTCCACGAAGAAACCGTCCGCAAGCTTTCCAAGCTCCACCTCTACGACTGCCTGCGGGCCAACAAGAGTCTCTCTGCCTGGGGTGTGGAAGGCCGCGTACCCTTCCTCGACAAGGAATTTCTTGACGTGGCCATGCGTCTGAACCCAGCTGCCAAAATGTGTCCCGGACATACCATCGAAAAGAAAATTGTCCGTGAGGCCTTTGCCGAACTGCTGCCCGAAGCCGTGGCCTGGCGGCAAAAAGAACAGTTCTCTGATGGTGTAGGCTATTCGTGGATTGACACGTTGAAAGCTGTAACTTCCGCGGCTGTCAGTGATGAACAGATGGCTCATGCTTCGGAACGTTTCCCCATCAACCCGCCACAGAATAAAGAGGAATATTACTACCGTAGTATCTTCGAAGAACATTTCCCAAGCAAATCGGCAGCCCGAAGCGTACCCAGCGTACCCAGTGTGGCCTGCTCCACCGCTGAAGCCTTGGCTTGGGACGCCTCATTCCGCAACCTGAACGACCCCAGCGGACGAGCCGTAGCAGGCGTCCATGAACAAGCTTATTAAACACATTCCAAAAAGAGGCCTACCAATTGAGGCCTCTTTTTTTATGAAACAAACCGTAACAAAACAAGTCTTAAAATTCAATATTAAATTACAAATCGACACAATTATAGCATATATATTTTAAAATTGTAAGTTTGAGTCGTTTTTAAACACAAAAGCCATAAAAAAAGCACAACTTATTACATAAATTCGTACTTTTGCAGCAAATAAAAACAAATAGAAAACAGAAATAGACTAATAAGAGCAAAATGACAAACAAGATACAATTTACAAAGATGCACGGAGCCGGCAACGACTACATCTATGTTGACACTGCCAGCTACCCAATCCAGGACCCAGAGAAGCTCTCTGTGGAATGGAGCCGTCCACACACCGGTATCGGTAGCGACGGATTGGTGCTGATAGGCCGCTCGGACGTAGCCGATTTCAGCATGCGCATCTTCAATGCAGACGGTTCCGAAGCCCGCATGTGTGGCAACGCATCGCGCTGCATTGGTAAATATGTTTATGACAAAGGGCTGACGAACAAGACCACTGTCACACTGGACACCCTTTCGGGAATCAAGATTCTCACCCTCCATCCTGGATCGGATGGACGCATCGCCACGGTGACTGTGGACATGGGTGAACCCCATGACATGCAGATAGTAGAACTGGGAACGGGCTACGGCTTTACACACGGTCGGTTCGTATCGATGGGAAACCCTCACTTGGTACTATTCGTCCCCGACGTAGAAGCCGTTGACATAGCCACCATCGGTTCACATCTCGAACGGCATCCCTTGTTCCCCGACGGAATCAATGTAGAATTTGCTCAGCTCCTGTCCGACGGACGCATCCGCATGCGTGTCTGGGAACGTGGGTCAGGTATCACCCAAGCTTGTGGGACAGGAGCATGTGCCACAGCCGTAGCAGCCAGGCTCGACAAACTGACAGATCCAACATCAACCATTGTCATGGACGGAGGTGAAGTGAGTGTGGAATGGCGTAAAACCGACTGCCACGTCTATATGACGGGCGGAGCTGCAAAAGTCTTTGACGGCGAAATAGAACTGACCACAGAATAAAAAACAACTGAAAGAACAACCCAATAAAAGAATAACGATATGGCATTAGTAAACGAACATTTCCTGAAGCTGCCCGGCAGCTACCTCTTCTCCGACATCGCCAAGAAGGTAAACACATTCAAAATCACCCACCCGAAACAAGATGTTATCCGTTTGGGTATCGGTGATGTCACGCGCCCCCTGCCTCCTGTCTGTATTGAAGCCATGCATAAGGCAGTGGACGAAATGGCTAGCGAAAAGACCTTCCGTGGATACGGTCCGGAGCAAGGTTACGACTTCCTCATCGAAGCCATCCTGAAGAACGATTTCGCACCGCGGGGCGTACATCTCTCGCCATCAGAGATCTTCATCAATGACGGTGCCAAGAGCGACACAGGCAATATCGGCGAACTACTGCGCTGGGACAATAGCATGGGTATCACCGACCCCGTCTATCCTGTCTATGTGGACAGTAATATCATGTGCGGACGAGCCGGAACACTGGAGGAAGGCGGAACATGGAGCAACGTCACTTACCTGCCCTGCACAGAAGAGAACGGCTTTGTGCCCGAACTGCCCAAACACCGTGTGGACCTCATCTATCTGTGCTATCCAAACAACCCCACCGGTACCACCCTGACACATGAACAATTGAAAAAATGGGTGGACTATGCGTTGGCTAATGATACACTCATTGTTTTCGACGCCGCCTATGAGGCATATATCCAAGAAGACAATGTGCCCCACTCTATTTACGAAATTCGTGGAGCCAAGAAAGTGGCCATCGAAATACGCAGCTTCTCAAAGACGGCAGGATTTACCGGTGTCCGTTGCGGCTACACTGTAGTTCCCAAAGAACTGACCGCCGCGACGCTGGAAGGTGAACGTATTCCGTTGAACAGTCTGTGGAACCGCCGCCAGTGTACCAAATTCAACGGAACGAGCTACATCACCCAGCGTGCCGCCGAAGCCATCTATACGCCCGAAGGCAAACAACAACTGAAAGCAAACATAGACTATTATATGCAGAACGCCGCCACTATGCGAAAAAGTCTGGAGACCGTTGGCCTGAAGGTGTACGGAGGCGTCAACGCTCCTTATCTGTGGCTAAAGACACCAGACGGCACCAGCTCCTGGCGCTTCTTCGAACAAATGCTCTACAAAGCTAATGTCGTGGGTACACCCGGCGTCGGATTCGGGCCCAGCGGTGAAGGATTTCTCCGACTCACGGCTTTTGGCACCCATGCAGATTGCGAGGAAGCCATGAAGCGCATCCGGCAATGGCTGGCTTAAAGCAGACAAGAATAAGGTAAAAAAGAATAAGGAAAGTGCACTGACTTGTGATAACAACGGCCGGCCTGATCACCCGACCTCCATCAATTATTTTTTAATAGGTATATGACAATGGAAACAAAGATCAACGCAAAAAGAGTGTTTCTTATGGCACTCGTCACGGCAAGTATGTCCACAGCCCTTATGGCACAGGACAAGGTAGAAGCCTCGGCTGGCGCCGACATCGTCAGCAGCTACATCTGGAGAGGTACCAATTGCGGTGGAGTAAGTATCCAGCCCAACCTGTCAATAGGCTACAAAGGATTATCACTGGGTGCTTGGGGCTCTGTCGGCATTGACCAAAACGATACCAAGGAATTTGACTTCACCTTGGGCTATGCGTACAAAGGATTCAGTGCAGCCATCACGGACTACTGGTTTTTTCCCTCGGATGCCACTCTGCAGAAAGGATACTTCAAATATGGCGCCCACAACACACAGCATGTGTTTGAAGGAACCCTTGCCTACGACTTTGGCGTGATGGGAATAGCATGGAACACCAACTTTGCAGGCAACGATTATTACAACGCCGACGGCAAGCGTTCCTACTCCACTTACATCGCTCTGACAGCCCCCTTCAAATTGGGAGGTCTGGAGTGGACGGCCGAAGTGGGACTCACTCCATGGGAAGGACTCTATGCCGACAAGTTCAACGTGACAAACCTCACACTGGCCGCAGCCAAGGAAATTCCGATTACATCGAAGTTCTCACTTCCGCTGTTTGCCCAGGTGACGTTCAATCCCTACACACAAGGTGCCTACTTCGTATTCGGACTGAGCTTATAGAACACAAACAGGTAAAAAGATAAAAATAAGAAAGGTATGAAAAAGATTGAAGCAATTATCCGCAAAACCAAGTTCGAGGATGTGAAAGAAGCCCTCCTCGAAGCGGACATCGAATGGTTCTCCTACTATGACGTAAGAGGCATCGGTAAATCAAGGGAAGCCCGCATCTATCGCGGTGTGATGTACGACACCAGTTCCATCGAGCGCATCCTTGTTTCCATCGTGGTGCGCGACAAGAATGTGGAGAGAACAGTCAACGCCATCCAGAATGCCGCAAGGACAGGAGAAATCGGTGACGGACGTATCTTCATCATCCCTATTGAAGACGCCATCCGCATCCGTACCGCCGAACGTGGCGACATCGCATTATTTAACGCAGAACAAGAAAAATAAAACTCACAGACGTATGAAAACTCTCATTATCCGCAGCCTTCCGAGACTGCGTACAGCTCTCCTTATATCCTTGCTGTTGATGGGTACAACAGCTTTTGCCGAAGAAGCGGACACTACCGCTACGGCAGACAAACTGGCTGAAATGGCCACAGGTATTGACACTGTTTGGATGTTGCTGGCAGCCATGCTCGTATTCTTCATGCAACCGGGTTTCGCCCTGGTCGAAGCCGGCTTCACACGCACCAAGAATACCGCCAATATCCTGATGAAAAACTTTGTTGACTTCATGTTGGGCTCCCTGCTTTTCTGGTGTATCGGTTTCGGCCTGATGTTCGGAGCCGGAGGCTTTGTGGGTATGCCTCACTTCTTCGACATCTCGTTCCTTGACAGCCAATTGCCCAGCGAAGGTTTTCTGATCTTCCAGACTGTGTTCTGTGCTACATCAGCCACTATCGTATCGGGCGCCATGGCCGAACGCACCAAGTTCTCCATGTATGTAGTCTATACCATTGCCATCAGCGTACTGATCTATCCCATTTCAGGTCACTGGACCTGGGGAGGCGGTTGGCTGATGAACGGTGAAGCCGACTCATTCATGATGGATGTTTTCGGTACCACGTTCCATGACTTCGCAGGCTCTACAGTAGTTCACTCTGTAGGTGGCTGGATCGCTCTTGTAGGTGCCGCCATCCTCGGACCACGTATTGGGAAGTATGGCAAGGACGGCAGTTCCAGAGCTATCCCCGGTCACAACCTCACTATAGCTGCACTAGGTGTCTTTATCCTGTGGTTCGGCTGGTTCGGTTTCAACCCCGGCTCACAGCTAGCCGCTTCCACGACAGATGATCAGATTGCTATCTCACACGTCTTCTTGACAACCAACCTGGCTGCCTGTGCCGGAGGTTTTGCCGCCCTCGTCACCAGCTGGATCAAATATCGCAAACCATCACTCTCGCTCACACTGAACGGCATCCTGGCAGGTCTTGTAGGAGTTACGGCCGGTTGTGACTGTGTATCGGCAGGTGGTGCAGCTATCATCGGACTTATCTGCGGTGTACTGATGATCTATGCCGTAGAGTTCATTGACAAAGTCCTGAAGATTGACGACCCAGTCGGTGCCAGCTCAGTACACGGTGTCTGCGGATTTACCGGTACTGTTCTGACAGGTCTGTTCTCCACTAGTGAAGGAGTTTTTTATGGAGCAGGCTGGGGTTTCTTCGGAGCCCAGCTGTTCGGAGCCTTGGTCGTAGGGGCATGGGCTGCCTTGATGGGATACATCATCTTCACCATACTCAACAAGATACACGGCCTGCGCGTTCCGGCACGCATTGAAGAAGAAGGACTCGATATTTACGAACACGGAGAGTCTGCTTACAATTAAGCCAGAACGTCCCGCAAGCCAACAAAAGTAATTTAAGCAAGACAAAGCGTTGCTTTAAACTGGGTAAAACAACGCTTTGCACAGGGCAAAGCAACGCTTTAAACTAGGAAAAGTTGGCAAATAATAAGCATCGGACGTAACTTTCAGAACTGATAAAAAAGAAACACCAATATTTCAAACCAATAAAGAAAAAAAGATTATGTCAAAATTAAGATTTAGAGTAGTGGAAACGGCCTTCAAGAAGAAGCCCGTAGCCGTAGAGATTCCCAAAGAACGCCCGTCAGAATACTTTGGCAAATATGTATTCAACAAGGAAAAGATGTTCCGATACCTGTCGAGCAAGGTTTATGCGAAGTTGATTGATGTAATAGACAACGGCGCACCGCTGGACCGCAGCATCGCTGACGAAGTGGCCGCAGGCATGAAGAAGTGGGCTATCGAGATGGGAGCTACCCACTACACCCACTGGTTCCACCCGCTGACCGAAGGCACGGCCGAGAAGCACGACGCCTTCGTGGAACACGACGGCAAGGGTGGCATGATGGAGGAGTTCACCGGCAAACTGCTCGTACAGCAGGAACCCGACGCCTCCAGCTTCCCTAACGGTGGTATCCGCAACACGTTCGAAGCTCGTGGCTATTCGGCCTGGGATCCCTCATCACCCGCCTTCATCGTGGACGACACACTGTGCATCCCCACCATCTTTATCGCCTATACCGGTGAATCGCTCGACTACAAGGCCCCGCTCTTGAAAGCCCTGCGTGCCGTCAATAAGGCAGCCACTGATGTCTGCCACTACTTCGACCCCGAAGTGAAGAAAGTCAACGCCTACTTGGGATGGGAGCAGGAATATTTCCTTGTGGATGAAGGCCTCTACGCCGCCCGCCCCGACCTGCTGATGACCGGCCGTACACTCATGGGACACGAAGCATCGAAAAACCAGCAGCTGGAAGACCACTATTTCGGTGCCATCCCCACCCGTGTGGCCGCTTTCATGAAAGAGTTGGAAATCGAAGCCTTGAAGCTGGGCATCCCCGTCAAGACACGCCACAACGAAGTGGCTCCTAACCAGTTTGAGTTGGCACCCATTTACGAAGAATGCAACTTGGCTGTGGACCACAACATGCTCATCATGGCTCTGATGCGTAAGATAGCCCGCAACCACGGCTTCCGCGTCCTGCTCCACGAGAAACCCTTCAAGGGCGTCAACGGTAGCGGAAAGCACAATAACTGGTCACTGGGTACCGACACGGGTGTTCTGCTCATGGCTCCCGGCAAGACAGCTGAAGAAAACCTGCGCTTCATCACCTTCATCGTGAACACGCTGATGGCTGTCTATCGCCACAACGGACTGCTGAAGGCCAGCATCTCCAGCGCGACCAACGCACACCGCCTGGGTGCAAACGAAGCACCTCCTGCAATCATCTCTTCCTTCCTCGGCAAACAGCTGTCACAAGTGTTGGCCCACATCGAAGAGAGCGACAAGGACGATCTCATCAGTCTAAGCGGCAAGCAGGGCATGAAGTTGGATATCCCGCAGATACCAGAACTGCTCATCGACAACACAGACCGTAACCGTACTTCACCTTTCGCCTTCACTGGTAACCGCTTTGAATTCCGCGCCGTAGGTTCGGAAGCCAACTGCGCCAGCGCCATGATAGCCCTCAACTCTGCCCTGGCAGAGCAGCTCACCGACTTCAAGCGCGACGTGGATGCCCTCATTGAGAAAGGTGAAGACAAGGTAGCCGCCATCCTCGACGTCATCCGCCGTGACCTCAAGATCTGCAAGCCCATCCACTTCGACGGCAACGGCTACAGCGACGAATGGAAGGAAGAAGCTGCCCGCCGCGGACTGGATTGCGAAACAAGTGTACCCGTTATCTTCGACAACTACCTGAAAGAAGACAGCATCGCGATGTTCGAAAAGACTGGCGTCATGACACGCAAGGAGCTGGAGGCCCGCAACGAAGTGAAATGGGAAATGTACACCAAGAAAATTCAGATCGAGGCACGTGTATTGGGCGACTTGGCCATGAACCACATCATCCCCGTCGCAACCCAATATCAGACAGAATTGGTGGACAATGTATATAAGATGAACAGCCTCTTCCCTGCCGAAAAGGCAGCAAAGCTTTCGGCCAAAAATCTGGAACTCATCGAGGAAATCGCCAACCGTACCGCTTTCATCAAGGAACACGTTGACGCCATGATTGAAGCTCGCAAGGTAGCTAACAAGCTGGACAACGAGCGTGCGAAAGCAGTAGCCTACCACGACTACATCGTACCGATGATGGAAGAGATACGCTACCACATTGACAAGTTGGAACTGATCGTTGACAACCAGATGTGGACACTGCCTAAATACAGAGAGCTGTTGTTTATCCGATAAAAAGTAATATTTCTTTTATTGGTTGTTTTAAGTTAGCAAGGGGAAGACGGCCGTGAGGCTACCTTCCCCTTTTTTATATTCCAAATTATTCTAACCTGTCCACAAAGGTTAGAACATTTCCCCCAAAACGCCAAATTCAAAAAATACGACCGTTCAAACGAATCTTGAAAACAGGATAAACGGTCAGCTTGTCCATAATATCAGAAAACGTATCGCCATCCGCACCCAAAGAGTTCATATCCAGTTCTCCGGCATTGGTATAGACTTCTGGATGACCATGAAATTGAGCTCCCAATTCCACACTGACATTTACTCTTTTAGACGGAATGACACGACCGAATCCAAGACCTATATAAGGACGAAAATCCGAAACCCTCAATCCACCGGATATATTACCATCCTCATCAAAAGGAATTGTCTGGTCACCAATAACAACACCCGCAGATTCTGCTTGTGCAATCATGTCTTTCAATTCCTGATCGCTTGTGCCATCAATCGTCACCAACGTTGAACCTCCCCAATATCCTCCTGCTGTTATAAAAAATGATGAGGAACGGAAAGGATATATATTCAACAATATTTGGGCAGATACACGTTTCAGGGAACCATCAACATTCATCGTACCTGCCATCTGATTATCCAGTTCAACATCGACATCTGTACCCATATTAAAATTCGGCATTAAAGAAACGCCTCCTCTTAAGGCCAAGTAAGGAGTTATAGGAGTTGCTATTTCTATATCTACGCCAGTAAGCCCTACACCAACACCAACTCCTACAGAATTAAAAATCCCCCATTCATTTTGGGCCGACGCCCAATAGGGACATAGGAAAGATAGCGAACATACAATTGCAAAAATCCGCATACGCATTTTCTTCATAATTCAAAAAAATTAAAAAATAAAACAT
>DXAV01000082.1 GCA_019116805.1 Candidatus Bacteroides merdavium
AATACAAAATGATCCAAATATGGGATGGAACAGATTCGGGTATAATATTTCAAATAACTTGCTCTCAGGTAAAATTCCTGAAGTGATATTGCACCATGAAATATTTCCCATATATCTGTATCAGATAATGCTGCAGAATTATGAACCTTATGTGTTTGATAAAACGGATATCCCTTGGTGGACTTGTAATTTGAAATCGACGGATGGGGTTGAGTACAACTTTGCTGAAATATTTAAGTCTAATAGATATACTATCTTATGGAATTTGGCAGAGGAAGGTATGGCTATGAATAATGATGGCATGGAGTGGCCAAAGAAGATGGAAACCCTAATGAAGTTATATGGTGATAAAGGACTTGATATTTATGTGAATCAAAGTTTTGTTATGACAGATTCTAGAATGCAGGAGATAATGTCGTATATGCCAAGTGCTAAACTTATTTGTGTAGATAATAAGGGGAACAATCCTTATAATAAAGTAAGTTCATATTTGTTTCCAAATAATTATTTTTCAGCTTGTGCTGATGGTAGTGCTTACGGACAATTTTATATCATAGATTCTTTTGCATACCTTATTTATTGTGGATATGGAGGTGGTCCTCATATGAAGTATCTACATGGATATCCTGAAACGAATGAAGATATATTTGATTTTGTTGCTAATTTGTTTGGAGATTAATCTAAAACTTGGATAGGAAACATTTTCTTTTCTTCATAGGGGAAATATGGGTTTACAGCACCTTGAACTCATACCCTTCCTCCTTCAGGAAGCTGAGGGCACGGGGAAGGGCATATTGCAGATTGCCGCTGTCCCACGACTTGAGGGAATCGTGGAAGGTGATGATGGATCCGTTGCGGGCATAGCGCATGACGTTGGCCAGTACCTGCGGACCACGAAGCTTCTTGCTATAGTCGCGGGTGACAAGATCCCACATCACAATTTTATATTTTCTTCTCAGTACCATGTATTGTGCCCAGCCCATGTGGCCGTGCGGCGGACGGAACAGAAGCGGTCGGAGGGCCTTGTCGGTCGTTTCGGGCTCGCAGATGGAGAGCATGAAGTCATGGGCTTCTTCCGTATTCTCTAGGTAACTGTAGGAAGTGAAGTATTTGCGACTGAAACCACGGATATGATTGAAGGTGTGGTTGCCGATACGATGGCCACCTTCTACGACCATGCGGAATACCTCAGGATGTTTGCGGATGTTATCACCTACCATGAAGAAGGTGGCTTTGATGCCATGATGGTCCAATAAATCCAACACCCAAGGGGTGACTACGGGGATAGGTCCGTCGTCGAAGGTCAGGTAAACGGCTTTCTCGTCAGGATTCATTCGCCATAGGGCGCTGGGATAGAGTTTCCGGAGTAGTTCGGGAGGTTGTTCGATTAACACGGTAGTAGTGGTTGGCGGTTAATGGTTAGTGGTTAGCGATGAGGTGGCGAATACTATCCGGATGGGATATTTGCCACCTCATCGTTAACCGCTAACTGTTTACTTCATTCTGTTAACATACATGTCATATAGTTCTTCCAGCTTGGCACGATAGGTTTCGGCTAACGAAGATTTATATTGTTCCATTTTTTTGACTTCCTCGTTGAGTAGTGCCCAGTGGTACTCGTATTCACGGCTGGAAATCAAGAAGCGACCGTTGTCAAGGCTCATGTACCAGGTCATGTATTCCACAGCCTTGTCGGCAAGGGCCTGAATGATGTGATCTCCCTTTTCTGATTCACCTAGCTTGTACCAGGCCTCGGCCATTTGAAGAGCGCCGTTCTGCCAGTCGTAGGGCACGTTCTCGGCAGGGATCATCTTTTCGGCATACTCCAGTGCGGCACGGGCTTTATCGTTCTTGCCTTCGGCCAGGAGCTGCCCGATGAGTTGCGAGAAGATGCGGCGGTGTGAGTAGCACATGCGCATGGCGTTCTCGTCGATGTAGATACCGGGCTTGTCGATGCCGCCGAACTTGAACTTGTTCATCAGGTTGTCGTACATCTTTTCGCTGTCTATCTTCACGCCGGTCTTGTTGGTGTCGAAGGGAGTGAATCGGTAAGTCAGACCTTCTTGGATGAAGTAGTTGTCCAGACCAAGTTGATTCTCTTGTCCTACGCTGACAGCAATGTAGATGGGGCGCTCCCAGTTGGCTTCAGCCAACATCTCGAGCATCATCAGTTCGCTCTTGTAGAGGGCGCGCTTGGGATGATAGTTGCCTTGGTTGTCCTTAGTGCGGAGCTTGATGGGCATATAGTCGGGGATGGAGTCACCCGGAATCAGCATACCGCTGCGGCGTACGGCTTCCTTGTCCACCTTAATGACCACACTATCCGTAGGTATCACTCTCATTTCCTGGTTCTTGTTGCGTACCCAATACTTCAGGATATTTTTCAGCTCGTAGGGGTTCTCACCGAATTCCTTCTGTACGTTTATCTTGGCTTCGGGGTTGCCAGCGAGGGCTTCTTTCTCGGCCTGTGCGTAGAGGGCGTCGATGCTCTTCTTGTATTCGGGATTGACGGTGATGTATTCGTTGGTACCCTCGACGTAGTCCATGCGGTCCCATGTGATGGGGAGCGACGGTGAGTCGTAGGCTGGACGTTTCATCTGGTCGATGTACCAGTCGGTGTTGAGGTACGACAGGTTGCAGGTACGGGCATCGGTACGGAAGCCTTCGGTCTCCTGGTTGTACCACAGGGGGAAGGTATCGTTGTCGCCGTTGGTGTAGATAATGGGGTTTCCGCTTTCCTGCAGGGACATCAGATAGTTCTGACCGAAGTCGCGGGCCATATAGCGGTCGCTGCGGTCGTGGTCGTCCCAAGTCTGGCTGGCCATTTGGATAGGGATGAGGAGGCAGACTACGGAAACGATGAGGGCAACGGCCAGCGAGGGCTTCAGCTCGGGAGCTTCACTTTCGTCCGATGTCTCGGCCTTGGCGGCTGCCTTGCCCTGCATCCACTTGCTCAACAACTGGATGAGTCCGGCCACACCCATACCAATCCAGATGGCGAAGGCGTAGAACGAACCTGCATAGGCATAGTCGCGTTCACGCGGCTGGCTGGGTGTCTGGTTCAGGTAGAGCACGATGGCGATACCTGTCATGAAGAATAGGAAGAAGACAATCCAGAACTGCTGGATACCTTTCTGTCCGCGGTAGGCTTGCCACAGCAGGCCGATGATGCCGAGTAACAACGGAAGACCGTAGAATACGTTGTGCCCCTTGTTCTCTTTTAATTCGGTGGGGAGCAGCGTCTGGTCGCCCACAAGCATGTTGTCGATGAAGCTGATGCCCGTGATCCAGTTGCCGTGCTCTATCTCGCCGAAGCCCTGGATATCGTTCTGGCGGCCCACAAAGTTCCACATGAAGTAGCGCCAGTACATCCAGTTCAGCTGGTAGGAGAAGAAGAACTTGATGTTCTCCCATTGTGTAGGCATCTTCACCATAATCATTTCGCCGCATTGGTCGTAGGGCACCTCGTAACCCTTGACGTCCTGCCAGGCTTCATACTGCTGGGTGTGCGTACTGCTGTACATGCGGGGGAAGAGCATGTTCTGTGCATATTCGTAATCGACGCGTCCGGGTATCTCGATGTACGAGTCTTTTTCGTCGGGCGTGGCCTTCTCTTTGCGGATGAACTTGGTGCCGTTGTATGAGATACGCGGTTGGCAGTAACCATCCTTCACGTCGAGGGCCACCTTCGAAGTATAGGCGGGGCCGTAGAACAATGGGCGTGTACCATACTGCTCGCGGCCCAGGTATTCGCCCAGCGTAAAGATGTCTTCGGGCGAGTTCTGGTCCATCGGCGTGTTGGCCGTGGAGCGGATGACGATGAGGGCGTATGACGAGTAACCGATGACCATCATCATGGTGCACAGCAAAGCGGTGTTCAGTGTACGGGCGCTGACGCGGTATTTCTCTTTCATGCTGTTCTGTGCCTTCGGGCTGAGGTAGAACCACAGCAGGGCGATGACCACGATGCCGATGACCACGGCACTGGCTCCGTGTCCGTAGAACGGAATACCCAGCATGGCGATGGTCAGGATGAACGAGAGGGCCATGCGCAGCTTGTCTTTCTCCGTATAGCTTTCGTACACACCCCAAACGAGGCAGGCAGCCAGTAGAATGATGTAAACGATGACACCCGTGTTGAACGGCATACTCAGGACATTGACGAACAGCAGTTCGAACCATCCGCCCACTTTCACGATGCCGGGCACGATGCCGTAGAGCACCACAGCCACCAAGATCATGGAAGCCAGGAGCGCCAGCAGAGAGCCTTTAGCATTGGCGTTGGGCACTTTCTTATAATAATATACCAGCACGATGGCAGGCAAGCAGAGCAGGTTCAGCAGGTGGACACCGATGCTGAGGCCCGTCAGATAGGCAATCAGGATGAGCCAGCGGTCGGAATGGGGTTGGTCGGCCACGTCTTCCCACTTCAGTATCAACCAGAACACGATGGCAGTGAACAGTGACGAGAACGCATATACCTCGCCCTCGACGGCCGAGAACCAGAATGTGTCGCTGAACGTATAGGCCAGCGCACCCACCACGCCGCTCCCCATGATGGTAACCAGCTGTCCGCGGGTGATGTGGTTTTCGTCCTTCACCACAAGCTTGCGTACCAAGTGCGTGATGCTCCAGAAGAGGAACAGGATACAGGCACCACTCATCAGCGCGCTCATGTAGTTCACCATCTTGGCCACTTCTGAGGGGCCGGAGGCGAAGAGCGAGAAGAAGTTGGCCACGAGCATGAAGAACGGTGCTCCGGGCGGGTGTCCTACTTCCAGTTTATAACCGGTGGTGATGAATTCCGGGCAGTCCCAGAAACTGGCGGTCGGCTCGATGGTCAGGCAATAGACCGTGGCCGCGATAAGGAAAGTAATCCAACCTGTCAGGTTGTTGACGAACTTGTACTGTTTCATTCAGTTGTGTAGATATAACGTTATAATCTGCGATGTTTTCATCAAAACGTCGCAAAGATAGCGAAAGGCGAAAGCAATACAAAATAAGCTTGCTTAATTTTTATTGCTGAGCCGCATCCTGTCTTATCAAAAGATAAGCATTTCATATCTAAATGTGCATTTTGAATGATTGTTGTGTTCTTATTTGGAATGAGATATTTGAATATTGTTCACAGATGAGTTTCAAGATTTGGAAAAGTGAGAGTGAGGGATTTTCGTACTTTTCCTTATTTTTGTAGCAAACATTTGGAAAGGAGAAAATTATGAATAGAAAAATCTGTGCATGTCTATTGTCAGCCTTGATACTGTCGGCCGAGGCAGCTCCGACAGTGCACTTTGTCGTAGAAGGACAGGAAATAGAGGTGGTGAGAAATCAGTGGAAAGGAAAGAAAGTGGCTTTTCTGGGTGACTCTATCACGGATAAACAACACGTGGGTACTACAAAATGTTATTGGGAATATCTAATTGATCTGCTGGGGTTGGAGGCCTTTTCGTATGGCATCAATGGTAACCAAATGGATGGTCTGCTGAAGCAGGCTGAATGCTTGTACAAGGAATGGGGGGAGGATATTGATGCGATAGTCATTTTTGCTGGAACCAATGATTACAATGCCGGTGTGCCATTGGGTGAGTGGTACGAAGAGGTGTGGCGTAATGTTCCTTTACCTGATGGTGAAGTAGGTAGTCGCCGCTATCGTAAACCTGCAATGGATGCGAATACGTTTCGTGGACGTATCAATCGTTTGATGGATTACCTGAAAACACATTTCCCTGCAAAGCAGGTTATAGTGCTGACTCCGCTCCATCGTGGTTTTGCACAATTTAGTGCTGGAAATGTGCAACCCGAGGAGGCTTATCCCAATAAAATAGGAGTTTATGTGGATGAATATGTACAGGTGCTGAAAGAGACTGGTAACGTATGGGCTGTGCCGGTCATTGATCTGAATAGTATTAGTGGCCTTTATCCAATGAACGATGCGCAAGCATGTTATTTTCATCGCGCGGACACCGATCGCTTGCATCCCAATGCTGAGGGACATCGGCGTATGGCTGTGGCTTTGATGTATCAGTTGCTGGCTTTTCCGGCTTCATTTGATTAAGTATCCTTAATTGAAGAGCTCTTGTTCAATCGTGGCTGTGCTTACCCAAAATGCGGTGAGGAAGGTTGCCATGACCCAGTAATTCGATGGGGCAGTTGAAGTTTTGTTCCAGCCATTCGCCTGTAATGCCTGTGTCTGGATGGTAATGTAGCGTTTCATTGACGCAGGCGATAGATTTCACTTGCTGAAGGACGGTACCGATATCGTGGCTAACAAGGATGATGGCACAGTCTCGATTGATTTCAGCTAGCAATTCGTAAAGTCGTGCTTCGAAGCGGCGGTCCAGATAAGTACCGGGTTCGTCAAGAATGACTACCTCGGGGTCGGAAACTATAGCTCGTCCCAGTAGGGTACGTTGTAGTTGGCCTCCGCTCAAGGCACCGATAGCTTTCTGTTCCATACCTTCCAACCCCATGCGGTTAATGACTTGGGCGGCTTTTTCGTGTTCGTTGGCGGTGAAGCGTGCACTGAGACTCTTACGGCTACTTAGGCCTGAGAGGATTACTTCTTGAACGGTGATGGGAAATTTACGGTCTATGGCTGTGTATTGGGGTAAGTAACCTATAGTTAAGGAAGCGTGTTCGTCCGTTGGGCGTTGCGGGTGGAAGGTGATAGTGCCATTCTGTGGCTTCAACAAGCCAAGAATGCACTTGATGAGTGTGGTCTTTCCACCTCCGTTGGGGCCGATGATGCCCAAGAAGTCGCGGTCGTAGATAGTGAGGTCCACGTCGCGCAAGACTGTGCGGCCGTCATATCCGGCGCTGAGGTGGTGTATTTCGATGAGTGGCTGCATAGCGAAGTTGTTTTTAGGCGCGGATTACGCGGAAAAAGAATAAAATAATCCGCACCTAAAATTTATTTTTAATTCTTCATTGTCAATTCACGTGCGGTTTTCAACATCTCTGCCTCCCAGTCGTAGGCTAGAGGGTTGATGTCCACCACACGGGTACCGGTTTGTCGAGCAATAAGCTCGGCGTTGCGTCGGTCGAACTCTGGCTGCACGAAAATAACATGGATGTTTTCTTCGCGGCAGGCATTGATGAGCTCTTTCAAGTGGGCGGGCGAGGGCTCTTTGCCTTCGTTCTCAATGGAAAGCTGGAGCAGATCATAGTCGCGTGCAAAGTAGGAGAGAGCGGGGTGATAAATCATGAACGCATGGTCGGCCTCCGGTTGGGCGAGCATCTGGCGGCAGAGACTGTCGGTACGGTCAATGACAGTACAGAGGCTGTCGTAGCGCTGAAGATAGTCGTCTCGATGTTTGTTGTCGAGCGAGCATAAGGCTTTGAAAACATTGGTAGCAATGATACGGGCATTGGCTGGAGAGTTCCAAACATGTGGTTCTGGGCCATTATGGTCGTGGTGATGTCCGTTTTCTTCCGATTCATCGTGGATGTCTTCTTGGAGAATTAGATCAATTCCCCGTGAAGTGTCGAATATCTGCAGATGTGGAGCGTTGTCTGTTAGTTTGTCCATCCAAGTCTGTTCGAACCCAATGAAACCGATACGCAGATAGGCAGTACTTTTAGAAAGTGATATTAGTTGAGAGGGGGTAGGATCGTAGGTTTCAGGGCTGCTACCCTTGGGCACCATGCTGACTACTTCGAAGCAATCACCCGCGATGGCTTCGGTGAAGTAACGCAGGGGTTCGATGGTAACAGTGATAACCGGTTTGCCATCCGGATTGTCCGTCTTCTTTTCTCCTCCTGATTTGCAGGCAACGAGCAGCAAGATGAGGAATGTCCCTATGATATATATTCTCTTCATTTTTTGTTAAAATCTTTATGAAAGCTGGGCAAAGATACAAAGAATGTGTTAATTAACGGTAAAGTTTGGACATATTTATGGGGTATCATTCGGTTTCGTAGCCCGTAATATCTCTCGTTTTCCTCCTGGAGGGCCAGGGAGCCGTTCCATGCGGAAGCCAATGTCCTGCATCATCCGTCGTATGATTCCTTTGGCACAATAGGTGGTAAGAAGTCCTCCTGGTGCCAGACAACGATAGAGGTTTTCGAAGATCTCCCGTGTCCAAAGAGCAGGCTGTTTTTCAGGAGCGAAAGCGTCGAAGTAGATGATATCGCAGTGGAAAGGCGGAGTTTCATTCTCGGCTTTCCAAATAGCTAGGTCGCGTTGCAGCTTTAGTAGAGTGAAATGAGGGCTCAGTTGGACTTCCTTTTCCCAGATAGTTTCGTGGAGAAGCTGAAGGCGCGGATCGTCAGTATAATGTAGGGCTGCCACTTCCGACCATGTTAGCGGATAGAGTTCTATACCGGTATAATGGACGTTCCGGAGACTATGTTCGGCTTCCTGCAGCGTGAGCAGAGCATTCAGGCCAGTGCCAAAACCTACTTCAAGGATGCGTGGAGCAGAAGCCGTGGAAGCCTGCAGGCCCATCTCAATAAAGATGTGCTGCGATTCGGTACGTGCTCCCTTTACAGAGTGGTAGTGTTCATTTAGCTCAGGTACAAATAGTGTGGCGCTTCCGTCTTCAGTATGTTCAATGATTCTGTGCATATTTTTCTCTTTATGAATTCTCAGATGCCTACTGCCGAAATGGCTCCCTGGAGTGCCCATAACATGGCAACGTAACGGAGCAGCTTCCCGGCAAACATGGAGAGACTGGTCAGTATGAAGTTGCTGCGCATGAAGCCTAAGGCGATGGCAATGGCCTCGCCTACGAATGGGAGGAAAGCAAAGAAAGCCATCAACGCGCCTTTCCCCTGAAGAAAGCGCATCATGCGATCCACCTTCTCCTGCTTCACTTTGAAGTATTTCTCAATCCATTCCGTTTTGCCCAAGCGGCCCATGTAGTAGCAGGTCAGTCCACCGATTGTATTACCAACGGCGGCGGATAGTACACAGAGTGTCGGGCTCAGGCCTAGCTTAACCAAGGCGACGAGCACCAGTTCGGAGCTGAAGGGCAGAATGCTACCAGCCAGCAGTGCCGATAGAAAAAGGCCGGCATAGCCCCAGTCTATGAGGAGTTGGACAAGTGAATCTATAAAAGCATCCATACGTGATAAGCAAACATGGCTGAGATTCCAATCAGGGAAATAACAAAGAATGCGTTGGAAAGTTTACTGCTCGTGAGGGCAAACAAATGGCCTGCCAGCATACTGATGACGATTAACAGTAGGGGGCAAAACGCAGTGAATAGATAGGGTTGCAATCCGATGCCGATAAAAAGGTAACAGCTGAAAAGAATCAGGAAATACAGATAGGCGCGCGTTCGGATTTTGTCTTCGTATCCATTGAGGAAGTAGTGGAAAGTACTGGCGACAAAAAGCAGGAAGAGAATTCCCAGTGGCCATATCATCCAGAATTCGAAGCCATATCCGATGGGGCGGAACAAGATTGTTTCGTAGAACAATTGGTGGAAGAACATTTGGCTGGTGTCTGTCAAGACTGTGTAGCTCAGCAGTATCCACCATGGCAGGGCAAAGCCTATGAGAGAAGCGAGCAGGCTTTTCAGATTGAGTGATTGGAAGCTGGCTGCACCGATCCAGAGTAAAGGAGTCAGCAGCAGGCTTTGGGGTACGAACAGGCTGGCAATACCTGCGAAGGCAAAGGCATTGAACAACACTCCCGAAGACCTCTCTTGGCGGTAGCTGCCAAATAGCTGGTAGAAGGCAGTCAGGAAACAAAGGCCAACCAGTAATCCGGGTAATTCTTGGTAGAATTGCGGGATGGCAGCGGTCAGTAGCAAGTATAGAAAGCTCTGGATGGAGGTACGGATGCGGATAATGGCAAATATGTTATTCAGGTTGATTAGGAGAAAACAAGCTAGTATGTGCAGGGCAAAGCCAACCAGTGACGGGAAGAACCCTTTGGGGAACCAGTTTCCTATTTCTTTGAACCAAAGAGGCCAGTTTATCTTTTCCGTAGTTGCATCGGGCAACAACATAACAACCGCTGTCCAACAGATAGTGGAAATCAACAGGGCGACGGGTAGGATAAACCTCCCCGTCGCCACTTTGTTTTGAAATCGTTGCCGCCTCATGCTCTCAGTTGTGGTTTACAGATCGAATCCGATGTCGCGACGGAAGTATTTCTTGTCGAAGCTGATCAGGTCGGCTACGCAGTAGCTCTTCTGCAGGGCTTCTTCCTTGGTGTTGCCGTATGAGCAGACGGCAATGACACGTCCACCGTTGGTTACTACTTGTCCGTCCTTCAGCGCCGTACCGGCGTGGAAGAGGATGCTGTCCGTAGTGGCTGCCTGCTTCAGACCGGTCATCACTTTACCCTTCTCGTAGGCTTCGGGATATCCGCCGCTGACGAGCATCACGCAGGCGGCCGTACGTGGGTCGAGAACCAGTTCCTTGGTGTCGAGGTTGCCGTCGCGCACGCCTTCGAGCAGGTCCACCAGGTCGCTTTGGATGCGCAGCATCACGCTTTCCGTTTCGGGATCACCCATGCGGACATTGTATTCGATGACCATCGGTTCGCCCTTCACGTTGATGAGACCCAGGAAGATGAAGCCTTTGTAGAGGATGTTCTCCTCAATGAGGCCGTTCACAGTGGGCTCGATGATGCGGGTGCGCACTTTCTCCATGAAGACGTCGTCGGCAAAGGGTACAGGCGTCACGCTGCCCATACCGCCGGTGTTCAGGCCCTTGTCGCCCTCACCGATGCGCTTGTAGTCTTTGGCTACGGGTAGCACCTTGTAGTTCTTGCCGTCGGTCAGTACGAAGACGGAGCACTCGATGCCGCTGAGGAACTCCTCAATGACCACCGTGGCACTGGCGTCACCGAACATGCCGCCCAGCATCTCCTTCAGTTCGCGCTTGGCTTCGTCCAGCGTGGGCAGGATGAGCACGCCCTTGCCGGCGCAGAGGCCGTCAGCTTTCAGCACGTAGGGAGCTTCGAGGGTTTCGAGGAAGGCGAGGCCTTCTTCCAGATTGGCAGCAGTGATGCTCTTGTAGCGCGCGGTGGGGATGTTGTGGCGCTGCATGAAGCCTTTGGCAAACTCCTTACTGCCTTCGAGCGTGGCTCCGGCCTTCGTAGGGCCTATCACGGCGATGTGGCGTGTTTCGGAGTCTTCGGCAAAGTAGTCGTAGATGCCTTTCACCAGCGGGTCTTCGGGGCCCACTACGATCATTTCCACTCCATTCTTCAGGACGAAGTCCTTGATGGCAGGGAAGTCCGTAGCCTTGATGTCCACGTTCTCGCCGGCGGCGTGTGTGCCTGCATTGCCCGGGGCGATGTAGAGCTTCTCCACTTTGGGGCTTTGGGCTATTTTCCATGCTAGGGCATGTTCACGGCCGCCCGAGCCTAAGAGTAATATTTTCATAACTTTATGCTATTTGTTTCGTTTATTCTTATAAGTAGTCTTCGAAGTATCTCGTAATCTTCTCGTGTAGATGCACGCGGTCGCGGCCCAGCACGTTGTGCTTGTGGCCGGGATAGATGAAGAGGTCGGGATACGTACGTGCATCCACACAGGCCTTCATGAACGAGAGGGTGTGCTGGGGCACGCAAGTGTCGTCGTGGTCGTCGTGGATGATCATCAGGTGGCCTTTGAGGTTGGGCGCCAGATTCTTCAGGTCGCACTGCTTGTAACCTTCGGGGTTGGTTTGCGGCGTGTCCATGTAGCGTTCGCCGTACATCACCTCGTAGTAGCCCCAGTCGATGACGGGGCCACCTGCCACGCCAACCTTGAAGATTTCGGGGTAGCGCAGCATCAGGGCCGTGGTCATGTGGCCACCGAAGCTCCAGCCGTGTACGCCAATGCGGCTACTGTCCACGTAGGGCAGCGACTGGAGGAACTCGACGCCTTTCACCTGGTCCTTGCCCTCTTCAATGCCGAGGTGGCGGAAGGTGCAGTTCTCAAACTCCAGACCGCGGTTCGAGCTGCCGCGGTTGTCCACGGTGAAGAGGATGTATCCCTTGTTGGCCATGTAGAGGTCCCAGCCGCGGGCGGCGTAGTTCCAGTTGGCTGCAATCATCTGGGCGTGCGGGCCGCCATAGACATAGACGATTGCAGGATATTTCTTGGCCGGATCGAAATCGGCCGGCTTGATAATGCGGTAGTAGAGGTCAGTTTTGCCGTCAGCAGCCTTGAGGGTGCCCACTTCCACGCTGGGCATCTTGAAGCCCTCGAAGGGATTGGCAGCGGTGAGGAGGCGCACAGTCTCCTTGCCGTTGGCGGTGGAGGCGATGTTGATGGCGCGAGGCACGTCGGGTGCCGACCAGTTGTCCAGCAGGTACGTGCCCGAGGTGGAGAGTTGTGCGTTGTGCACGCCCTGTCCGTTGTCTATCGGAGTCAGTTTGCCGTTGGCGATGCTCACCTTATACAGATTGCTCTGCAGGGGCGACTCCTTGGTGGCGGCGATGATGACTTCCTTCTTCTTGGCGTTGAAGCCGAGGATGCTCTGCACGAGCCATTCGCCCGAAGTGAGCTGTATGCCTGCGGCTCCGGAGGGAGTCTTTCCCTTTCCGGCCTTCTCGATAGTCTTCCACAGCTTCTCTACCTCTCCTTTGGTGAGCTTCTGGGGTTGGATGGCGTGGAGTTGCTTCAGGTCGTACAGATAGAGGTGGTTGTAACCGTCGCATTGGCTCTGGTAAATGAACTTGTTGCTGTCCCACGGCAGGAACAGGATGGGATTCTGCGGCTCCACGTACTTGGAATGCGTTTCCTCGATGAGCACCTGTATCAGTTCGCCCGATACGGCGTCGTATTGGCAGAGCTTGGAGTGGTTCTGATCGCGGTTTAGCTCGATGAGGAAGAGGGCCTTCTCGTCGGGTGCCCACGCGATGTTGGTGAAGTAGCGGTCGGTGGGATCGCCTGTGTTCAGATAGATGGTTTTGCCGTTGGCGGGATTGTAGATGCCCACCTGCACCTTGTGGCTCGTCATGCCGGCCATGGGGTAGCGGATGTTGTTTACTTCACCCACACGCGCGGTGATGTCCACCAGCGGATATTGGGTTACCATCGACTCGTCCATGCGGTAGAAGGCCAGCAGGCTGCCTGTGGGGCTCCAGAAAGTACCTTTCGAGATACCGAACTCGTTACGGTGTACGCTCTGTCCGCACACGATGCCTTCGGGTTCGTCGGTCACCTGCTTGCTGTCCACGTAGAGGTTGTTGCCTATCGTATAGGCTACGTGTCCGCCTGCCACGGTGTAGTCCGTGTTGGCGGCTTTCTTGTCGAAGGTCAGTACGTCGGTCGTCTTTCCAGTTTTCCAGTCATAAGTGATGTATCGGCCGGGCAGGGTGATGAGAATTTGTGTTTTATCTTCCCATGGCAGTTGTACGTTGTAGAGGTGCGACAGCTTGCCCAGCTTTTCGGCTTCGAGTGCCTGATTGATGCTTTCGCGGGTGGTGAGCAGCATCTCCTTGCCGTTCTTGGGGTTGACAGCCACGAGGGAGTCGATGCCTGGCTTGATACACTGGTCGCCCCACCATTGCAGGCCATAGAGACTCTCGGCATAGCGGTAGGTCGCTCCGCCGGGGATGAGGTCCTCCAGTGTAGGGTATTTCAGTTCGTTCGTTGCAGTTTCTTGTGCCATAAGTTGGGTACCGGTCAGGGTGGTTGCTGCCATCAGCAGGGCCACCACGTTCTTACTGATTCTTTTCATCTTTGCGGAGATTATCTTTAGGGTTGTTGCGTAATTCTCTTTTTTTTCTTTCAGGATATGATTCGCCCGAGCGCGGCTTGCGTTCGCTCTTGAAATCTTTTCGTTCGCCATGGGGCTTGAACTCCTTTTTTTTCTCACCATCGCCGAAGTTGCGTCGTTCGCGGGGCTTGGAGTCCTTGCGGGTGGCAAGACGTGGTTCGCGCTGCTCTTTTTTCAGTTCTTCGCCCTCAGCGCGGAAGTTTTTGTACTTGCCGTCAAAGATTTCGTACTTGCGGAACTGGCACTCCAGCGCGCCATTGAAGAGTGGGATACGTGCGCTGGCCTTCAGACCTATCTGGTCGAAGCACTCGTCGCGATAGGAGAGTATCCAGGCAGTGTTGCCCGTAAAGGCGTGTTTCAGGCGTTCGCCTATCATCTCGTAGAGGCCCAGCAGGTCGTCCGTCGAGATGCGTTCGCCGTAGGGTGGGTTGGTGATGATGATGGATTTCTCCTGCGGCTGCTCGAATTGCTGGAAGGGTTGCAGCTTCAGGACGATGTCTTTCGTGACTCCAGCCGCCTTGACGTTGCGGGTGGCTATCTCGTTGGCTTTCGGGTTGTTGTCGTAGCCGTATATCTTGTGGGCGAACTCACGCTCCTGGCTGTCGTCGTTGTAGATGGCGTCGAAGAGGTCGCGGTCGAAGTCGGGCCACTTCTCGAAGGCAAATTCCTGGCGGAAGACGCCGGGCGCAATGTTGCGGGCGATGAGGGCCGCTTCGATGGGGATGGTGCCCGAACCGCACATGGGGTCGATGAGGTCGCATTCGCCTCTCCAGCCCGTCATCAGAATCATGCCGGCGGCCAGTACCTCGTTCAGTGGTGCCTCTACGGCCTCTTGGCGATAACCGCGGCGGTGGAGCGACTCGCCGCTCGAGTCAAGCGACAGAGTGCAGGTATTTTCGGCAATGTGGATGTTCAGCAACACATCGGGCTTGTTGATGCGCACGTTGGGGCGCTTGCCCGTCTTCTCGCGGAAGTAATCCACGATGGCGTCCTTCACGCGGTAGGATACGAACTTGCTGTGGCGGAACTCTTCGCTGAACACGACAGCATCCACGGCAAATGACTTGTCCGTCGTCAGATAGTCTTCCCAGCGGATGGCTTTCACCTCGTTGTACACCTCGTCGGCGTCGTGAGCAGTGAAGTGCTTCAGCGGCTTCAGGATGCGGACGGCGGTGCGGAGGCAGAAGTTGGCTTTGTAAAGCATTGCTTTGTCACCCGTAAAAGATACCATTCTTCGGCCTATCTCTATGTTATCGGCACCCAGTTCCGTCAGTTCCTGTGCCAGTATTTCTTCCAGACCTTGGAAGGTCTTGGCTATCATCTCAAAAGAAGGTTGTTCGCTCATTTCAAATTATTTCAGATTTCAGAATTCAGATTTCAATGTTTCTTTCCCTCGTGTGCCTTTATTTTTTTGCTTTGGTTTGTACGATGCGTGCGCCGGCGGCCACGTCTTCGGTTACCCAAATATTACCACCCACGGTTGCTCCGCGTCCCACGGTAATACGTCCCAAAATGGTGGCGTTGGAATAAACGATGACGTCGTCTTCCAGAATGGGATGGCGGGGGATACCCTTGATGGGCTTGCCGTCGGCGTCGAGGGGGAAACTCTTGGCACCCAGCGTGACGCCTTGGTAGAGCTTGACGTTGTTTCCGATGATACAGGTCTCGCCGATAACCACACCCGTGCCGTGGTCGATGGTGAAATGATGGCCTATTTGTGCGCCCGGATGGATGTCGATACCCGTTTCGCTATGTGCCATTTCGGTAATGATACGGGGAATGAGAGGCACGCCGAGGCATAGAAGTTGGTGGGCCATGCGGTAGTTACTGATGGCGCGGATGGCCGGGTAGCAGCTGATGACTTCGCCGAAGGAGTGGGCAGCCGGGTCACCATTGTAGGCGGCTTCGACATCGGTGGCCAGGATGCGACGCATTTCGGGCAAGGTAGCGATGAAGCCTGCTGCTTTCTCGGCGGCTTGTTGGCGGAGCTGCTCAGTACAGCAACCGTTCTCTTGTCCGTCGTTCGCGAAGCAGAGACCAGCCAGTATTTGTTCGGTCAGTTGCTCGAAGAGCTGTTCGACGTAAACACCGATGTGGTATTTCAGTGTACGGCTGTTTACATTCGAGATGCCGAAGTAGCCGGGGAAAACGATGGCGCGTGTCAGTTCGACAATCTGTTGCAGCGCTTTTCCCGAGGGAAGGGGGTTACCGTCCGTATGCTGGTGGAAAAGGCCTTTGTAGGACTCGCTTTCCGAAAGCTCGTCTACCGTCTGTGCCAAGATGTGAGTAAAGTTGAGTGGACTCATCCGAATATCCTTTATGGTTTTTAAAGTGGCAACAAAGGTAGCAAAAACTTGCCAAATATCCTACATCTTGTTCATTTATAGCTCACTCGGACGAAGACCGAACGACTTGCAGGTCATTTTTTCTACCTGTACGCGCCATACGACCACGTTGCGTACAGCCGGGTCGCCCATCGTGCAGGGATAATCAGTGTAGTGCTTCATCAGGAGGGTAAGGATGCGCCGTTTCTCGTCCATGTCGTCCACAAACTCCACTTGTCCGCGGCAGATGACGCTACGGCTCTTCATGCTGTACGAACAGGCTACCTGCTGGTGCATCCACACCAATTCGTGTCCGTCGCAGAAGGTGATACATACATGAGGGCGTTGGCGAAGCATTGCAAGTTTGCCGCCGTCGGGGCCTGAGTGCAGATAAACGATACCGTTCTCGTATGCAAAGTTCATGGGGAGAACATAAGGATGGCCATCCGCATCAGTGATACCTACCATGCAATAAGGGCATTGGCGGATGACGGCTTCCATTTCTTGAGGCTCGGTGATGGAGATTGTTTTCATTGTGTTGTTGTTTTTGAACGACAAAGTTACGTGTTTGTAGGAAAAAAGCAAGACTTTTCTTTTTTGTAATGTGGGAAAAATGAATAAGCGCTTGGATTGTATCTCGAAATAAATGATAAAATATAGAGTATGATTAGTTGAAATAATCTATTTTTGCCAGCATATAGATTATGATATGAAATGACATTGCAAAACGAGCACCTCTTAATCGCGGATTTGAAGAAAGGTTCGAAGGAGGCTTTCGGCGAGATCTACAGACTCTATGCAGGACGTCTGTTGGCCTATTGTGCGCAATATACCAAATGTCGCGAAGATGCCGAGGAGATAGTGCAAGATGTGTTTGTTGCTTTGTGGAACAGTCGTCAGACCATCCGTCAGGAAGAGACTCTGCGTTCCTTGTTGTTCACGATATCCAAACATCGTGTCATCAATGCGTATCGGTCCACCCTTAATTCTCCAGTTTACGAAGATTATGTCGATTATCAGAATGAATTGCCTGCAGGTGAGGATTACCATCGTCTGGAATACGAGCAATATGTGAGGATTGTCAAGGATGCTATCCGTAGGCTTCCTTCTACCCAACAACGTGTCATCACTCTTTCCCGTTTCTCCCAATTGTCTAACAAGGAAATAGCCGAACATCTCTCGTTGAGTGAACAGACGGTCAAAAATCAGTTGTCAATCGGTTTGAAAACTCTTCGTGAACTGCTTGCAAAAGTTCTGGTGCTTTTTGTGGCAGGTTTGATATTAAATATTGTGAATAGATTTCTCTGAAATGGTACGTTGAAACAAAATGATTGTCTTTACTAATGCATTGTGAACGAAATGGATAATTTGGAACAAAAATATAGAAATGACAGCCTGACTCCTGATGAACTGAGGTGTTTGCGGGAGAAAGTCAATTCGGTAAGTGACGACCGTTTGGAAGACTCATTGCGTGAAACGTGGGAAGCGGTAGAAGCCTCTTCGGCAGACATATATCGTTTGGGTAAATTGAAGGAACGGATAGACGAACAGCTCTTCCCGACAAAACGTATCGTCCCTCTTTATTGGAAGGTACTTCGTATAGCGGCAGCTGTCCTTCTTCCTCTTTTTATGATCGCTACCGTTTACCTGTATCAAGAGAATACCGTTCTTTCTCAGAAAGATTTTGTGGCTTCTACTGGTGAGGGTGAGCAGGTGACTATCTCTCTGCCTGACGGTACACAGGTGACACTGAATGCCGGTTCTCGTCTTTCTTATAATCTTTCCGATTACAATTCGGACGAACGTCAGATAAAGTTTGATGGAGAAGGCTATTTTCGTGTGGCGAAAAATCCTTCCAGTCCCTTTTCTATTGCGGCAAAAGGATTGAAGGTTTCGGTTTTGGGTACTACGTTTAATCTTCGTGCTCGTTCCTCTGATGCTACGGCAGAATTGTCGTTGGAAGAAGGTAGCGTCCGTTTCCTGGCTCTCAAGACTGGGCAGAATGTTATTTTGTCTCCTAATCAAAAGGGTATTCTTGATCAAAAGCGTGGGACACTGACCGTCGAAGAAGAGCGGCATGTGACAGACGCTTCCGCTTGGAGGAGGGGAGAGCTGGTATTCCGTAATATTCCGTTTGCAGAGGTATTGAAAGAAATAGAAGGTGTTTATCATGTATCTATCGTCATGGAAGCGGAGCTCTATCAGGACGACTTGTTCACAGGTGTCCTGAGCCGTACGAACATCAATGAAGTGTTGGAAGTCATAGAACATTCATATCATCTGAAAGCCACATTAAAAGACGGAATAATAAGGTTGGTGGATTTACACTAAAGATTGGACAGGGTAATGTCGCATGAAATCCTATTCAAGGCATAAGGTAGAAAATCTTGTGTGCTGCGAATAGGATTTTTTTAATTTACATGTTCTTTAACATATATATTTTTGGGTACAAATCTTTTTCAGTCCTGTCTTTATTTACAGACAAGCTTGTTTTAACCTTTTAAATTTCAAGAATCGTTAATCTAATAACCAAAAAGAAACATGAACAATCGATTAAAGTTGCAGAAATTGTTTTGCATGGCGGTTTGTTTCTTCTGTATAGGCATTGTGAGTGCCTTTGCTCAAGAGCAAAAAGTAACCGTCGAGCTGAAAAATGCCACACTGCGGCAAGTTTTTAAAAGTATTGAGAGACAGACGACATACCGTTTCTCCTATCGGAATACGTTGGTGGACGACAAAAGTGACATCACAATCTCGAAGCGTCAGGTTGACGTTTCGGTTGTGCTCGATGAGGCACTGAAAGGGCGTAACCTGACGTATACTATTGTATCTTCCAAATCCATCGTCATCAGCGACCTGAACGAGGAAGCTGCTCCTGCAAAGAGCAAGCGAGTGTCCGGCACGGTAAAAGCGGCTAATGGCGAATCTATTATCGGTGCGAATATCAAGGTGACCGGTACTACAATTGGTTGCATCACCGATGTTGACGGAAACTTCACGCTCGAAGTGCCAGAAAACGCCAAGTTGACCATTTCATATATTGGTTTTCAGACACAGGAAATCACACTGAATGGAAAATCCTCGGTCAACATCGTCATGAAAGAAGATGCAGAGATGCTTGACGAAGTAGTCGTAATCGGTTATGGTGTTGCTAAAAAAACAGATTTAACAGGTTCTATTACACAAGTGAAATCAGAGAGCCTAGAAAACTACACCCCATCAAACGTGGAAGATTTACTAAGGACCAGCATTCCAGGAATGAGAGTGGACTATTCTGTGTCAGCGAAAGGAAACAGCAACATGAATATCAGAGGTAATAATACGCTTACCGCAGGTTCAAGTCCGTTGATTGTAGTTGATGGCTCTATTTACAATGGTGATATATCAGATATTAATCCAAACGACATTGAACGCCTTGACGTAATGAAAGACGCAAGTTCGGCAGCAGTATACGGATCAAGAGCAACGAACGGAGTCGTATCTATTACTACTAAAAAAGGAGCGTCATCTAAACCCACAATCAATTTTAGTGGAACAGTAGGTGTTGCAACAAAAGCCAATCGCATGAAGCCATACGATGAAAACGGTTTTATAAAGTGGCGTTCTGATATGTTTAAATCAGTTTATGCCGCTACTGTAGCGCAAACACCTTGGAGTCCGTTTGACGATCCACGAACCATTGACCCGCAATATTTGGATCAATGGCTGGCTTATCACAGTACAAATGAGGAAAATATGGTTGACGCTTGGTTGGCAGGCCTGAGATTAACCGGACTGGAAATCGAAAATTATAAACAGGGAAAATATATAGACTGGGAAGATTGTATTTTCCATAATGGACTTAGACAAGATTACAATTTAAGTTTATCCGGGAAAAAAGAAGATTTCTCCTACTACTGGTCCTTGGGGTATGCGAAAAATGAAGCATTAACAAGAGGCGATGAGTTTTCAACAATTCGTTCAAGAGTCAATATTGAAGGGAAGCCGGCTAAATTCTTAAAAGTCGGTTTAAATGCTCAATTCTCTTATCGGGATGAGAGTCCTGTATCTATGGATGCCGGTGCTTATAAAAAGCTTACACCTTACAGTTCTTTCTATGAAGAAGATGGAGAGACCCTAAGACTATATCCCAACGATGACATTCAGGTGAAACATCCCCTACTACCGCCCTCGTTTAGAACTCGTGAGCAAGAGTATTTTACCTTTTTCCCTAAAATTTATTCCGTATTGGAATTGCCGTTTGGCATCACTTATACAATGAATTATACAACCCGATTTGTCTTTTATCATAATTATGTTCATGACTCTTCTCTGCATCCGGAATGGGCTTTATTTGGAGGAAAGGCTTCCCGCGACAATGCACTACGCCGGGAATGGCAGATTGACCATATCATTAACTGGAACAGAACATTTTTAGATAGTCATAAAGTAGATCTTACGCTGCTTTTCAATGCAGAAAAATATAGAGAAGATTCAGATGGTATGTCAAATCAGTATTTTAGCCCGAATGACAAATTAGGCTATCATGCAATGGCGAATGGATCCCTTCCAACGATTTCAAGTTCAGATCAGGTTCGTACCGCAGAAGCCTTAATGGCCAGATTGAATTATTCGTATAAGAACAGATACCTGGCAACAGTCTCCGTACGAAGAGACGGGTCGTCATTATTCGGATATTCTAATCCCTATGCGACATTCCCCGCCGCAGCTTTAGGATGGGTCATTTCAGAAGAAAAATTCTTCAATGTAAAGTTCATCGATTACCTAAAACTGAGGGCTTCGTGGGGTGTTAATGGAAATAGAGATATAACCAATTATGCCGCATTGTCCAGAATTGTTGCGGATAAATCGCTGAATGCAGAACAAAATGGAAATTATGTTATTATCCCCACATTGGAAATCAACACGATGGAAAATCGGAAATTGAAATGGGAAAGAACTGCCGCATATAACTTTGCGTTGGACTTTAGACTGTTGAACGGTATCTTGGGAGGTTCTGTAGAATTTTATACGATGTCCACTACAGATGTGTTGGTAAATAGAAAGTTACCTATAATTACAGGATTTGACAGAGTTTATGCGAACTTGGGAGAAGTAAAAAACAAGGGATTTGAATTGTCCTTAAACAGTACAAATATTAAAAACCGTAATTTTGAATGGAGGTCAGATTTTACATTCTCTTTGAATCGTGATGAAATTGTATCAATCACGGGTGAGAAAACGGATGTTTTCGATAGCGAAGGAAATCTAATCGGACAGAAAGAAGTAGATGATAAAGATAACGGTTGGTTTATCGGGCAATCGAAAGATGTTATCTGGGATTATAAGATATTAGGAACGTGGAAAACCGGACAAGAAGAGGAAGCGGAAAAATGGAATCAACAACCCGGTGATTTCAGATTGGAGGATGTAAACAATGACGGCCTGCTGACGGATGATGACAAGCAGTTCTTAGGCTATACAACACCCCGCTTTGCATGGACATTGTCCAATAACTTCCGGCTGTTTAAGGATTTTGAAGTTTCCTTTATCCTATACTCCCTTTGGGGACATAAAGGTAATTTTAATCTTGCAAAACATGCTGATCACATAGAAGATCGTTGCAATTCTTGGGATATCCCTTATTGGACTCCGGAGAACCAAATAGATGATTTTGCCAGATTACGCTCTGCGGCACCTCAAGGCGTTTCGCACAATGTTTGGTTTGACAAATCATACATCCGTCTGGAGAATGTGGCTTTGGCATACCATTTTCCCAAGAAGTTGTTAAATAAAACATTTATTTCCAATCTGAAATTCACGTTTAACATAAGAAATGCGGCCGTTTGGGCTCCCAGATGGAAATTTGGTGATCCGGAAGATGGTACGCGCGCACAAAGAATTTATAATTTTGGGGTTAGTTTGACGATATAATTAAATTTAAAATCCGACGTTTATGAAAACAATATTCAAGCTTGGAGCATATAGCATCAGTCTCCTTTACACTCTATGTTCTTGTGGATCTGACTTTTTGGATCCAAAACCGTTGTCCTTTTATGCCCCTGAAAATGTACTGGTGGACGAAACCGGTTTACAGGCGGTTTTGGATAAAGCCATGACTTCTTTCAGAGGCGAGTTTTGCACCGACCAAGCTCCTTTTCTCACAAATCTGAAATATTCTGATGTTGCGGTTGATGGTACGACTGACAAAGCAAGCCCATGGCAGGATTTGAATAAGCAAATGTTACCGGATGCGAAAAATAATGACCTTGCAAATACAAAAATAGGATGGTACTGGGACAATTCGTATGTAAACATAAAGAATTGCAACACCATAATCAACCGAATTGTTGACGCTACTTTTAGCTCGGAGGAAGCCAAAAACGCGCTTCTGGGTAGCGCTTACTTCATTCGTGCATATCGTTATTACATGAAAACTCTGCAATTTGGAGATGTACCATTGGTTTTAGAAGAGACAAAAGAGCCTAAAGTAGATTATCAGACAACAACCAAAGAGTCCATTTGGTTAAAAATGATAAAAGATTTGGAGTTCGCTGTTGAACATGTTCCGGAAGCTAATCAAGTTCTAAAAGGCCAGGTCACAAAAGCAGCATGCAAGCATCTCTTGGCAAAATATTATTTATTGGAAGGGCGGTTTGACGATGCAATCAGAATCACATCGGAAGTTATAGATGGAGGCATTCATCGGTTATGTACAAACCGTTTTGGAGTTGATAAGGATGTGGCAGATAAAGACGTCGTCTATGATATGTTTCGTCCGGAAAATAAGAGTCTTGCCGAGAACACAGAAGGCCTGCTGATGACCATTGACCGAAATGGCGTTGATGGAAATACGGATGGCGTTAAGACAATGAGAAATGCGGTCCCCCATTATGGTCTGACAGGAATCATTAAAACGCCCAACGGGGCAAACGGTTTGTCAGATGCCGCAGGCTGCGACATTGGTTTAGTAGAAGAATATGGTCGAGGCATAGCCCGTATCCGTCCTACATTTTATTCACAGAAAGGTGTATGGGGAATAAACGGAACTGAAGATTTTCAGGATTACCGACATCGGACAGACAATAAAAATTGGATGACAATGGAAATGTTAGTCTATAACAATCCATCGTTAAAAGACAAAAACGAATGGTATGGCAAAAACCTTCGCTTGTATAATGACGCAGGACAAATCCTATGCTCGGACACAATCAGATGTTGGTTCAGTTGGCCGCATTATAAAATCTATGTCCCCGATCCTGATTTAGTTCAACCACAAGGAGGGCAGAGTGATTGGTATATTTTCCGTTTAGCGGAAACTTATCTGCTACGAGCTGAAGCCTATGTATGGAAAAGAGAATGGCAAAAGGCTGCGGATGACATCAATGTAATACGGAAAAGAGCAAATGCCCAATACATGTATACAGCGGCAGATATTGAAGAACAACAGATAGGCGCAGTATTGGATGAAAGAACCAGGGAGCTGTTTTATGAGGAACCTCGTAAAGTGGAATTGACAAGAATGTCCATCATATATGCAAGAACGGGAATCCCTTGCTACAATGGCAAGACTTATAATATGGAAAATATTAGCAGTGATAATTTCTGGTATGACAGAGTCATGGAAAAGAGTGATTTTTATAATAAAAATGTCCAAACTCCATACGGAAACTTTTTTACCTGTTCGCCATTCCACATTTTCTGGCCGATACCTTCTTATGCAATTACTACAAACACAGGAGGTGTGATAAACCAAAATATAGGTTATCCCGGAACAGAAAAGAATATTGAGCCGTTAGTTTATGAAGGAGATTGATATTTTTTAAAACTCTGAGACATGCACATTTCTTCAAAGTTATTACTATCAATTGCTCCGGCGCTATTGATGACCGGATGCAATGACAAGGAGAAAGGGAAAACGGCATTAGACCGTCCGAACATTCTTTTTGTAATCAATGACGACCAGTCATTTGCCCATACGAGCTTCTCGGGTTCCCGTTTCGTTCAGACGCCGGGATTTGACCGGGTGGCTGCCAATGGCGTTTATTTCACGAACTGCTATGCGGGATCTCCCGGAAGTGCCCCCTCTAGGAGCGCATTGGTTACGGGAAGACATCATTGGCAGAATGAACAATCCGGGCAACATGCGTCTTCCTGGCTGAAAAAGTTTGTTCCTTTTGTTGATCTGCTGGAAGCGAGCGGTTACCACACCGGCTTTACAGGAAAAGGAGTGGCTCCGTTCCAATATGCAAGGAACGAACAAGACTCATTATGGAGGAAAGGAAACGCCGCCGGAAAAGCGTATAATAAGCATAAATACAAAAAAGGTACTCCATCGGATGTGCGGACGGCCAAGGGAATAGGGTTGAACAACTATTTCGAGAACTTCAAGGACTTTATGAGCCAGCGTAAGGAGGGCGAACCGTTCTACTTCTGGTATGGGTCGACAGAGCCCCATCGCGGATATGAAAAGGATTCGTGGAAACGCAACGGGAAAAGCCTCGAACAAGTGGATGTTCCCGGTTTCCTGCCGGATTCGGAAGAGGTCCGTAGGGATCTGCTGGATTATGCCGTCGAGATAGAGTGGGCCGACAGCCATCTGGAGAAAATGCTGAACTATCTGGATTCCATCGGAGAACTGGAGAACACAATCGTAGTGGTGACGGCAGACAATGGCATGCCTTTCCCGCGTGCAAAAGCCAATTGCTTTGAATTCGGGGCTCATGTCCCGTTGGCGATCAGTTATCCGAAGGGATTTCCGTCGGGCCGGAAAGTCAACGACCCTGTAGGCTTTGTCGACTTGGCTCCGACCTTGCTGGAGCTTGCCGGCGTCAGTCCGGAAGGAATGTTGCCCATCTCAGGAAAAAGCTTCGTCAATATTCTTACTTCAAAAAAGGAAGGTACGGTCGATAAGGACAGGAAATATGTTTTCTCCGGCAGAGAGCGTCACTCTTCGTCAAGATGGAAAAACCTGGGCTATCCCCAGCGTGCCATCAGAAGCGCGGATTACCTGCTGATTTGGAACATGAAACCGGAGCGTTGGCCGGCCGGTGCTCCTCAGGCGATGGATAAGAAAACAGGGAAACCAGTTCCTCTGTATGGATTAGATAAGAATGGCAAACATCATTCGGACTGGGCTTTTACTGACGTGGACGCTTCCCCCACTAAATCATATATGGTAGAAAAACATGAAGAAGCCGGGGTTCGGCCTTATTTTGAATTGGCGTTCTTGAAACGGCCGGAATTTGAACTTTACGATGTGGTTCACGATCCGTATTGCCTAAAGAACTTATCCGGGGCAGCCGAACTTGCCGCCATTGAAAGTGAAATGAAAAGGGAACTGTTGAATGAATTAAAGCGAACCTCGGATCCTCGAGTGACAGGACCTGATAAAGAGATTTTTGATAGCTATAAACGTTATAGTCCTATTAGGGATTTTCCTGAACCAGATTGGTTGAAACAGAATAATTAATATTCTGTGGATAGTTATTCTTAACATGAACGTGATATAGTCTCTAAACATGCTTGGTTGCCCGTCTTTGACTCCATATAGGTCAATGGCGGGCTTCTTTTCAAAGAGGCCGTTTCTGAAGAATGAATCCACCAAACAAAAGCTTCATTAATAATCATGGACATTACGCCCGCCAAGTCCATGATTAGCCGGCCAAAGTCCCTCTTTAGCGGACGAAGGTAGGTCGTGACAAGAAGCACTGTTACGCCACAACAAAAGCACTGTTACATCATGGCAAAAGCACTGTTCTTTTCAGCATATCCCCGACCATTCCTCATCGGATGCGGAAACCATGAGGGAGCGGTATCCTTCACACCTGAAAACACACCACATCAACTTGTGTATCTGTAGAAGCCTTCACGCCTTCACAGCCTCACAACGCGCTGATGATAAGTCGATTGCGGTGAAAGCAAGATAATCCGTATGAGCTTTCACACATCCATGCCTTCAACCGAAACGGCTTATTTCCAGCCTGTTCACGTGAAACTTCACGCGAACAACTTTCACATACCGTATGAAAGTATGTATTAAAAAGTAAGCTTATCCCGAACTCACGTATAAAAAAATTCTCCCCAAGCTTTGGTTTGCAGATTTTCCACCTTGACATTTTGTTAAAATTCCCTTATTGCATCATAAAAGTATATTTTCCGCATTCCAAGTATTATTTTTGTCCACGATTAAAGAAATAGATTTCCACTTTTAACAAAAACAAAATTTAACTCAGATGAAACGTATTGTGTTTTTGGATTACGTACGCGTATTCGCGTGCCTTCTTGTAATGCTGGTTCATGCCAGCGAAAATTTCTATGGGGCCGCCGGAGCTGGAGAAATGGCTGGTCCTCAGTCGTACCTCGCCAATGAAACCGACCGCTTTTGGGTGTCACTTTATGATGGTTTCTCGCGCATGTCAGTACCTTTATTTATAATTGTCTCTGCCTACCTGCTTGTGCCGATGAAAAAAGAGCAGACTTCATGGCAGTTTTATCGCCGCCGCTTCCTGCACATCATGCCTCCCTTCCTTTTGTTTATGATTTTATACAGCACACTGCCTTTGCTATGGGGACAGATTAACAGTGACACTTCCGCCAGAGACCTATCGCGTATTCTGCTGAATTTTCCCTCCCTAGCAGGGCATCTTTGGTTCATGTATCCGCTAATTAGCCTTTATTTGTTTATTCCTGTAATATCACCATGGCTTGACAAGGTGACAGCAAAAGAAGAACGTTTTTTTATATTGCTGTTTCTAATCTCCACCTGCATCCCCTATCTGAACCGCTGGTTTGGAGAAGTCTGGGGGCAATGTTTCTGGAATGAGTATCACATGTTATGGTATTTTTCCGGTTATCTGGGATACCTTGTACTGGCGCATTACATCCGTGTGCATCTCAGGTGGAACCGTTCGCGCCGTTTTATCGTGGGACTCATCTCAATGATTGTGGGGGCGATACTTACCATAGGCTCTTTTTACGTACAGGCAATTCCGGGTCAGGTTCATTCTACACCCGTCATTGAAATCGGATGGGCCTTCTGCACAATAAATTGCGTGCTTCTTACCGTAGGAACTTTCTTGATGTTTACTTGCATCGAAACGGAGCAATGCCCACGGATTATTACAGAAACCTCCAAACTCAGCTATGGCATGTATCTCATGCACATTTTTTGGCTTTTCCTATGGGTTACCATTTTTAAACAAGAACTGGCCTTCCCCACTGCTGTCGCTATTCCTTCCATAGCTCTATGTACCTTTATTTGTTGCTTCTTTTCTACGAAACTTATTTCGTATATTCCCGGAAGCAAGTGGCTTATCGGATAAGTTTGCTTATGTGACTTACGTGTGTTGGAAGCAAAGAAGATAAAACGCCGGGATTATGACAAGAACAGACTGCCCTGACCATTACAATGGTTTAGTGAGCAGTCCTTGTGTTTTATAAGATTTGTCTGCTCAGATTCTTTTTACCCAATATCCGTTCCCATACCTTGTATGTACCCTCCGTCCCAGTTGTGCCAGCAGGCGACTGAATGCGATGCAGGAACAATCGCGCAAGGCTGCCGGATTTTTCTTTTTCAGTACGGCATAGATGTCTGCCGCCGACATCAGGCGGGCACCGGCTTCGCCAGCCTTGGCGAACGCAAAGCAGCTGCCAATGAGCTCTTCGGCGGGTGTCACGCGATAGAACGGACGGTTGGCCGTTTGGATTTCCGCTTCTTCGGCTTTGCTGAACCAGCAACGCTCGCCGTTGTTCAGTTCGTGCAGGAGTTGGGCATAGAGTTGGGCATGGTCAATGGGGGTAGCGCAGTCGATGGCATGTTCCACCTCCACGCAGATGAACCTTCGGCTGCCCGATAAGTCGGTCAACAGGTCGCGGCGGTTGCTGGTGCCGATGAAGGAGGCGATGCGTGGCAGGGGCTCGGCCGAGCGGCGGTAGGCGCGGCGTACGCGCAGGTCTTCCATCTGCATCAGGTTCTTCAGCTGGGGCATGCGGTTGGCGGGAAGGCGGTCGAATTCGTCAAGGTTGATCAGTCCGTAGGAGGCCAACTTGTTTTCTGCCGATGAGGTATTAGTCAGGTCGAAACTTTCGGTGAAATAGTCGCGCAGTTCGGGGGGGAGCAGGAGGCGGCAGAAGGTGGACTTGCCCAGGCCTTGCCGAGTGCTGACCAGAAGCGGGGCTACACTGTTGGCACGGTGGCCACGGTTGCCGGAACCTGTCCACTGGGCCGTGACGGCCAGCATCCAGCGGTGGAAGGAACGTATCCATACTTCTTTATCGGACACTCTTCGGGCCAGTTCTGTCACACGGTCGCAGCCGTCCCACTTGGGCAGGTGGCTGAAATACAGGTCGAAGGGGTGGTAGACCTGCACATGATCGGACTCCACAAATCGTTTCACGTCGCGATCCCAGCAATCCACACCGCTCTCCATCGCGCGAAGGGCGATGCCGTTCAGCGTGCGGCTATTTATGGGTGTATAAATAAGGTGGTGGGAATTGTCCACGGCCTCCATGTTCAGGCGGGCACATTCGGTACGCTCCGTCAGAAGATTGTAGCGGAAGGCGTAGTGCAGCCTTAGGTAGCTTGCGAGGCGCTTTATCACTTGTCTTTGCTTAGGTTCCTTTTCCTCCTTTTCTGCGGTGGGGTGGTTCTTAACGATGGTAGGATTCGCTTCTATCCATTCGGTTACTTCATTTTGTCCGTTCAGGGTGAAGAAGCGTTTTATGGGTTTCTCTGCTTGGGGTTTCCAAGTCAGGCGGATGGTGAATTCTCCGTCGCCTGTCGTGAGGAAGGCTTGTCCTGCGGGCAGGTGGGAACAGGCTTGGTTCAGGTCGCTGAGAAGTTGGTGGTAGGATTGTGCCGATGAAGGTGCAGGAGCCGTGTGTCGGCGAAGCAGTTGTTTCAGATGTACCAGTAGTTGCATAAAAATTTTCGCTTGTTTTTCGTTTCTAAAGATACGACATACGGAAGGCGAAGTCAACCCTTTTTGGGGAAATAACGGACGATAATCAACTTTACGGCACCTTTTGGCATCTTTAGTCCGAGATGAAGGACTTCTTCTTTGTGAAGTTTCAACGGAAACCATTGGAAATGTGCGTTATACGTTGAAAGCAACTAAGCGCATTCATTGTGAAGGGAAGGTTCGTTTCACCGCAACTCATTTAAAGAAAGCGGTTTGCTTATAGGAGTGAAAGGATGAAGCCTGGGGAAAGCATTGCTTTGTCCAGCTTAAAACACCGCTTTTCCCAGCTTAAATGATTGTTTTGAGCTGGGTAAAGGAAGTGTTTGTCCAGCTTAAACACCTACATGGATGGCGTAACTATGGACTTGGCGGAGCTAATTACCTACTTGGCAGACATGCATAATGCCTAGTTTCATTTGCATTTCTCGGAAAAAAGTACGAATATTGCATTTTCTCACACAAACATTTGATAGGGTATGAAAACAATATTCAGCGTTTTGTTCATTTTTCTGTGTGCAATCGTATGTCCTGCACAAGTCTTGACGTTGCCGTCCTCGGAGGCAGTATCGCCCGGCATGTGGTTGTGCTATCGCATGAGCCTGCACTTGGGCGATGAACCGTCGGATGTCGAACTCCGTATCGCGGCGGACAGCAAATATTGGCTTTGGGTGAACGGTGAGTTGCAGGTGAGGGAAGGCGGACTGAAGCGGGGGCCCAATCCGCAGGATACGTATTGCGACGTGCTTCGTGGGCGGCAGGGTTTGCGTGAGGGTGACAATACGGTGGCCGTATTGGTGTGGTACTTCGGCAAGGACGGGTTCAGCCATCGTAATTCGCCGACGCCGGGACTGGCTTTCAGCCTGTCGGTGGACGGCAGGACGCTGGATACGGACAATGCCTGGAGGGTGTGCAGGCATCCTGCCTATTACTTGCCCGAAGGCGAAAAGCCTAACTATCGTTTGCCTGAGTCGAACATCGGATTTGATGCTGCGAAGGATTTCGCTTTCCAGCAAGCCGGATATGATGACGGCAGCTGGAGCAAGGCTCGGCGGGTGTCGCTGACGGAGGCCGGATGGAATCGGTTGGTGGATCGCCCCATCCCTCAATGGAAGGACTATGGCCTGAAGACTTATACACGGACGGAGCGGCAGGGAAATCAGATTTTGGCCTATTTGCCCTACAATGCGCAGGTAACTCCTTATCTGAAGGTGAAGGCGGCGGCCGGACGGAAGATTGATATCCGTACGGACGATTATCGGGGCGGTTCGGTCACAAACGTGTTTGCCGAATATATCACGCGCGAGGGCATTCAGGAGTTTGAATGCCGCGGATGGATGAACGGTCATTATGTCATTTATACCCTCCCCGAGGATTGTGAAGTGCTGGAGCTGAGATACCGCGAGACGGGATATGATACGGATTTTGCAGGCAATTTCTGGTGTGACGATCCTTTTTTGACCCGCTTGTGGACGAAGTCTCAACGTACACTCTACATCACGATGCGCGACACCTACATGGATTGTCCCGACCGAGAGCGGGCACAATGGTGGGGCGACGTGGTAAACGAACTTGGCGAGGCTTTTTATGCCTTGGACGAGAAGGCCCATCGGCTGACGCGCAAAGGCATCTGTGAACTGATGGACTGGCAACGGGCGGACAGTACCATTTTCGCTCCTGTACCTGCCGGCAACTACAAGGACGAACTGCCCATGCAGATGCTGGCCAGTGTGGGCTACTATGGCTTCTGGACCTACTACATGGGGACGGGCGACAAGGAACTGATTGAATACGTGTTTCCCAAAGTGAAGAAATACATCCACGTCTGGAAGACCTCTCTCGAGGGGCTGGTCATTCCCCGCAAGGGTGGATGGACATGGGGTGACTGGGGTGACAACAAGGATATGGAACTTTTGTTCAGCTTGTGGTACTCCATCGCCTTGGACGGCTATGCCCACATGGCCCGTCTGGTGGATGAGCCGGCAGAGGCGCAATGGGCGGACGAGGTGAACGACCGTCTGCGCAAAGTTTTCCATCAGAAATATTGGACGGGGACGTATTATCGGTCGCCCGACTATAAAGGATTGCCCGACGACCGTGCGCAGGCTTTGGCCGTTGTGGCCGGCGTGTTGCCCGAGGAACTTTATCCGACCCTTCGTCCTTTTTTCCGCCAGCAATATCATGCCAGTCCCTATATGGAAAAATATGTCCTGCAGGCGCTTTGTGAGATGGGATACTATCAGGATGCGATGGACAGGATGAGGTTTCGCTATGGGGCAATGGTGGACAGCCCGCTGACCACGCTCTGGGAAGGATGGGGTATCGGAAATGAAGGATTTGGCGGTGGTAGTTATAATCATGCCTGGAGTGGCGGTCCGTTGACAATCTTGAGCAGCTACGTGGCTGGAGTGAAAGTTGTCGAGCCTGGCTTCAAGGTCTTTTCTGTCAGTCCCAATTTGGGCAATTTAAGCCATGTGAAAGTGATGGTGCCGCTTGCGGGCGGACGCTTCATCGAGGTCGATGTGAAAAAGGATGCGAAGCGGTGTGTGCTTGAATTGACAGTGCCCGAAGGCACGTCGGGAGTGATAAACTTACCTGATGGATATACGCAAATGAGCGTGAACGGAAAGTCTGCCCGACCGGGGATGCAATTGGAGACAGGAGTCTGGAAGGTAGAGTTTTTTGAGGGAGTTTAAGGAAAGCTTTGAGCAGCTTATGGAAGGGATGATGACGCGTAGTTTGGGTTAAGTATTGTTGGACAGTTGAAAAAAGATAGTATTTTTACGAGACAATTTTAATTTGGTATTAAAAAGAACATCTAATCATGAAACACATCAGCCTTTTGGCTCTTCTTATTAGCACTTTCTTTTATCATGTTTATGCTGCACCTCGGGACTTTTATTTTTCCAATCTGAATTTAAAGGACGGTCTGTCGCAGATTTCGGTATTGGATATTCTTCAAGACTCCAAAGGTTATATGTGGTTTGCCACAAGAAATGGGTTGAACCGTTATGACGGGAAAAATTTTGTAGTTTATAAAAATGACCCGAAGGACTCGTTGAGCTTGAGCAACAATCATATTTATTGTCTGGCAGAAGATTATAATCAGAATCTGTGGATTGGAACTTTTCACGGTTTGAATGTGTTGGATATGAAGACAAACAGAATGACACGTGTAGTCAACAGTCCGTATTGGGAACTTGAAGAGATTGCAATCAATTGTCTGTTGGTCGATTCGCATGACCGTTTGTGGATAGGGACTGGACAAGGACTTTATATATATGAGATACCAACAGGTAATTATCGTTCTTTTCAGCACATCGAAGAATTAAGGAATAAAGTCATTACTTCTATTTGCGAAACACACGACGGGCAATTTTGGATAGGTACCTCTGGTGATGGGATATGGATCTGTAATCCGCAGTTACATGTGCAAAGGCATTTGACAGAGTCTTCACCCGATATTCGTTTGTCAGGAAACTCGGTATCTGTGATTTATGAAGATGTGAAGGGGAATGTTTGGGTAGGCAGTAAGTATACAGGACTCTGCCGGATTAATTTACAACAAAATACGACTCACTTCTTTACGCAGTATAATAGTCCGCTGAACAGTAACAGTATTCGGCAACTTATAGAATATCAAGGACAGTTATTGATTGGAACTTTCGACGGATTGTACGTGTTGGATCTGAATACGGATGAGATTGTCCGGCATTCGGATGTGTCGTTGAGACGTGGATATTTAACGCATTTTTCCGTTTATGCCTTGTATGTGGACAAAAGTCAGACATTGTGGGTGGGAACCTATTCGGGTGGAGTAAACTACTCCAGTGTTCTTAATGACAGATTTGTATTCCATGATCCCGCTTCTATCTTGAATACTTATTTAAGTGTATATGGCATTATGGCATGCGGAGCTGACGATGATGTGTATATTGCAACGGAGGGGGGAGGAATTCTTGTGTATGATTATAAGGAGGGCTCTAAATACACTTATTATCCGATTGAAGGAAAAGCTGTCCAGAAATATAATCAGAATATGGTGAAATGCCCTTATTTGGAAGGGGATACTTTATGGTGTGGAACAGCTAAAGGAACTATCTATCGGTTTGATCTAAAAAAGAAGTTTTATACGTTAGTTTATCGTCTGCCGGAAGAGACAGCAGCCATCTATTCGATATTGAGAGATGGGGCTGGGCGTATGTGGGTTGCCAATGCATCAGGAAAAGGATTGCTCTGTCGATGGCCGGATGGTAGGACACAGAAGGATTTCCAGACGGCTGATGGTCGGATTTTGCCGGCTTTCAGTGCTCGTTGTCTGTTTGAGTTGGCGCCGGATGTAATGTTGTTTGGTACCCGAAGTCATGGCTTGTTCAGGTATGACTTGTTGTCAAAGAAATATGAACATTATTATGCGGGTGGAAAGGGAAGTGCACATTTGTTGAACAATTATGTAACTTCTATCTTGAAAGATCAGCGTGGAAGAATCTGGGTTGGCACATTTGGAGGCGGTATAGCCCTGTATGAGGATGGTAAAGGTATCATCAAATCGTATACAAAGGATCAGGGGTTGATTGATAACGAGGTTGCAGCTGTAGTTGAAGACAGAAAAGGTAATTTGTGGTTGTCTACTACCAGCGGAATTTCGTGTTTTAATCCTGAGGAGGAATCTTTTGTAAATTATCACTTGAATAATGGCATTGGAATAGAAGAATTTACACCTCATAGCGGTATTTTGTTGCCCAACGGTGAGATTGCCTTTGGAGGTAATAATGGTTTCATAACGTTCAATCCGGCAGAAATACAGCAAAATTCTTATGTACCTTCGTTGGTATTGAACAGTCTGACTATCAATAACCGGCTTATCAAGCCACAGGATGAAACGGGTATTTTGAATGTTGTGTTGGATGATGTTGATAAAGTAAGTTTGAAGTATAACCAAAATAATCTGTCCATCGCTTACAGTGCCTTGAACTATGTGTTTTCGGACCAGAATCAGTATGCTACTTTTTTACATGGGTACGATAAGGAATGGCATTATATAGGTAATCGAACGGAAGCCTACTATACGAATCTCTCGCCTGGTACGTATGTGTTTGAGGTAAAGGCTGCCAATAACGACGGTGTGTGGCAGGAAAAAACCAGAAAGCTTGTGATTGAAATTCATCCACCTCTGTGGAGAACCTGGTATGCCTATTCGTTTTATGTCGTCCTTGTGTTGACGGTTCTGGTACTTATCATGTATTATGTCAGCAAGAAGCAGAAGCTTGAGAGAGAACTGTACTATCAGCAACAATTGCAAAAGCAGCAGGATGAATTCCATGAAAACAAGATTCGTATGTTTACCAATTTCTCGCATGAATTGCGAACTCCGTTGACATTGGTCATTTCGCCATTGCAGGAACTGGTAGCAATGTCGGGATTGACGAGCGTTGTCCGTAACAAGTTGGATTTGGTGTATAGTAATGCCCAGCGTCTGTTGTTGTTGGTCAATCAGCTGTTGGATTTGAGAAAGAGTCAGGAAGGAAAGCTGGATTTGCACATATCCAAGAGCAATCTGACACCTTTCTTGGAGGAGATTCATTTGGCCTTCTCTCATTTGGCCATGAGGAAGTCCATTCATTTTGAGTTTGAGAAAGATGAGAGTTCTTTTTATGCCTGGTTCGATAAATCACTGGTTGAGAAGGTCGTTTTCAATCTTCTTTCCAATGCGATAAAGTTTACTCCCGATAATGGGCGCATCGTCTTGTCTTTGAAGAAATGTGGGTATCAAGAGATTCCGACAGAATTGCGGACAACATTACCGGCGGAAATACCGCAAGAGATGGAGTTTGCCCTCATTAGTGTTTCAGATAGTGGTTGTGGCATACCTGAGGAGGAATTGAAACACATATTCACTCCTTTCTATCAGGTAGAGGAGCAAGTGCCGGCAGAAGTAGGAACAGGCTTGGGGCTTAGTCTGGTACACATGATAGTCAAGTTGCATCATGGTTGTATAACGGTCGATTCCAGCCCTTCAAAAGGTAGTGTGTTCACTGTGTATATCCCCATTCTTTCTTCGGCTTATTCCGAGCAGGATATCGAAAGGGGCAGTTCGGTGGCGGATGAGGTGATTGTTTCTGGAGGAACGCATGAAAGGGTACCCGTTGAACGGAAATGGACAGTACTGCTGGTAGAAGACAATGCCGATGTACGTCAGTATGTGAAGGAATATCTGGAAGATTATTATTACATTGTGGAAGCAGATAATGGAGCAGATGCTTTGGAGTTGGCTTTACAGAAATATCCAGACTTGGTGTTGAGCGACATTATGATGCCTAAGATGGATGGTCTGGAGTTGTGCAGGCGCATTAAGGATGATATTCAGCTGGAGCATATTCCGGTAGTTCTGATGACAGCCAAGTCGATGGTAGAACATATCAAAGAAGGTTTCTCGGTAGGGGCTGATGACTACATTGTGAAGCCTTTCAACATTGAAATTCTGGTAACTCGGTTGCAAAATATGCTGTTGTCACGAGAAAAACTGAAAAAGTTGTATGGCAAAAAATTTGCACCTGATGCAATGGGAATTGAGATTGTATCGGGAGACGACCGTTTTACCCAAAAATTGTTTGGAATCATTGAGAAAAATATTTCAAATCCAGATTTAAATATCGATTTGCTAAGTTCAGAATTAGGGTTAAGCAGATCCAATCTGTATCGAAAGTTAAAAGCGGTTACGGAATTGTCGCCGACAGAGTTGATACGGAATAAAAGACTGGAAATTGCGGCTAAACTTTTGTTGGAGTCATCTTATACGATCTCAGAGGTTGCGGTATATACAGGGTTTAACAGTCATGCCTATTTTACCAGTTGTTTCAAGAACTTTTATGGATACTCTCCAACAGAATGGGTACTGATGAAGAAAGGATAGGTATAAGTACTATACTGGCTGTACATTAATTTAGTATCAGTGTTTCAATTCTTATTATGCTTTTGGGACAATATTTATAGGTTTCTGAATATATTTGATAAGATTTCTGGTAGAATTCTCTTATTTTTGTTTTTGATAATTGATAAACATAAACATAGATTGATATTCTATCCATGAGAACATTGATTAAAACGTATTGTGCGGCTTTTTGTATGTCCGCAAGTATAATGGCTGCTTATGCTGCCAATGAGAATGGGCTGAATGTGCCTCAAGTATCCGAAGTTAGAGTTGAAGGCGTATGGAATCGTCAGAGTATTAAAGAACTTGGGAAGAAGGTTGCTGACTGGCAGATTAAGGAATTTCCCAATACCCGGCATGGTTCTAAAGACCAGCGTGGCTGGGTGGCTGGCGCTTGGTATATGGGCTTGTGCGACTGGGCTGAACTTTCGAATGATACTACATATTATAAATGGATGAGAAAGACTTTCTCGGGGCAACGCTGGCAACTGGGTAATCGCATGTATCATGCGGATGACTTTTGTGTAGCCCAAACCTACATTGATTTGTACGAAAAGTTTAAGGATAAGAATATGTTGGAACCTACGTTGGCCCGTACAGAGTGGTTGGTGGGTCATCCTTCTAATGGAAGTGTAGATTTCAGAGTTCCTCATTTGCGTCAGGAACGTTGGACGTGGTGTGATGCCTTGTTTATGGCTCCTGCGGTGTATACCCGTCTTTATCGCTTGACAGGTAATCGGAAATATATGCATTTTATGGATGCAGAATTCAAGGCGACTTACAATCATCTGTATGATAAGGAAGAGAAGATGTTCTATCGAGACAGCCGCTACTTCGACCAGCGTGAAGCGAATGGCAAGAAAATCTTTTGGGGCCGTGGTAATGGTTGGGTAATTGCCGGTTTGGCTGAGATACTGAGAACTTTGCCGGATTCTGATACAGAATTCCGTCCTTTCTATGAGAAATTGTTTGTAGAGTTTGCTACCCGTCTGGCCGAACTTCAAGGTGAGGATGGTTATTGGCATGCCAGCCTCCTCGATCCGGATAGTTATCCCTCTCCCGAAACGAGTTCAACGGGCTTCATTGTTTATGGTTTGGCGTATGGTATTAATCGTGGCTATCTGCCGGCAAAGGATTTCTTGCCTATTGTTAAGAAAGGCTGGCAGGCTTTGGCTGAGGCTGTGGCCCCGGACGGTAAGTTGTGTTGGGTACAGCCAATTGGAGCCGATCCTAAGAAAGTGACACGCGAAATGACGGAACTTTATGGACCGGGTGCTTTTCTGATGGCGGCATGTGAGATTTATAAATTATGCGACTAAACATAATGAAGTGTAAGTTATGTTGTCCCGTCGTGAATTTTTGAAAAATGTAGGCTTGGCCGGTGGAGGATTGTTTCTGTCGGCTTCGCCATGGCTTTCCGCTTTCTCCCAGAAAGAAGAGACGATGGGAAACCGTGCTCGTTTGGGCATCATCGGTCCGGGGTCACGAGGACGGTTTCTGATGAGCTTTTTGGCCAAGAACCCGAAGGCGGAAATAGCGGCTCTTTGTGACATTTATCAGCCTTCTCTTGACAAGGCGTTGGAGTTGGCACCTAATGCCAAAGTATATCGGGATTATCGTGCCTTACTTGATGATCCGACGATAGATGCTGTGCTGGTGACTACTCCTCTAGACCGCCATTATCAGATGGCTATGGATGTACTTGATGCAGGCAAACATCTTTTCTGTGAAAAAGCTCTTTGCTATACGATCCCTGAATGTTATGAGGTTTATCAGAAATTTAAATCGGGTAATAGGGTCTTCTTCATTGGGCAGCAGCGGCTTTTTGATCCCCGTTATATTAAGGTTATGTCCATGGTACATGATGGCGTTTTTGGTGAAATTAATGCCATCCGTGCTTATTGGTACCGGAATAATGATTGGCGTCGTCCTGTCCCTTCTCCAGAGTTGGAGCGACTTATTAACTGGCGTCTCTATCGGGAGCACTCTAAAGGATTGATGACTGAGTTGGCTTGTCATCAGTTACAGACCGGTACTTGGGCCTTGAAGCGTATTCCTGACAGGGTGATGGGACATGGAGCGTTGACCTATTGGAAGGATGGACGTGAGGTCGATGATAATGTTACTTGTATATATATATTTGATAATGGTGTCAAGATGACCTATGATTCGGTGATTTCCAATAAGTTTTATGGTCTTGAGGAAAAAATACTGGGTAAAAAGGGTACGGTAGAACCTGAGAAAGGAAAGTTTTATTTTGAGGAGGTAGAGCCTGCACCCGCTTTCATGAGGTTGGTCAGCGATATTGAAAACACATTGTTTGATGCAGTTCCTTTTGCTGGAACTAGTTGGGAACCGGAATCTGCAGATGCTAATACTGGGTATTATATTTTGGGAAAGAGCCCCAAAACAGATGGTACTTCATTGATGCTGGATGCTTTTGTTGAAGCAGTGATTACGGGAAAACAACCAAAAGGGATTGCGGAAGAAGCATATTATGCAAGTACGTTGTGTCTGTTGGGATATCAAGCTATGGAAGAGGGAGGCATGTTGTCCTTCCCGGATGCGTATAAACTGAATTATCTGAATCATTCCAATCCTCATTCATTGTGATAGTTATGAGAGATATTGTAATCAAGAAACACCAAATAAAAAGGGAGCTTTGTCTATTGGGCTTGTGCTTAGTGGTTGCTGAGGCTTTGAATATCTACGCAATAGTTCGCTATGAAGGACGTTGGACAGAAGTGTTTATGTCATTGGGGTACGTATGTGTAGCTGGAGTAGTGATATATGTTGTTCTTGCTTTCTGCAGGTTGTTGTATGCCGGGTTGCGTAGTTTGTTCCGTTCGAGAAAATAGAAAGTTTTTAATAGTATTTTAATCGATTTTTATAGCTTATGAGAAAAAGTTTGGTTTTGGCTGCGTGCTTGTTTTCATGTATGAGCCTTTCAGTTTGGGCACAGGCCAAATGGGAACCGTTATTTAACGGAAAAAATTTTAAAGGGTGGACCAAATTGAATGGAGAAGCCGAGTATAAAATTGAAGACGGTGCCATTGTTGGTATCAGTAAAATGGGTACTCCCAATACGTTTTTAGCAACCAAAAAACAGTATGCTGATTTTATTCTGGAGTTTGAATTTAAAGTGGACAATGGCTTGAATTCTGGCGTACAGTTACGTTCGGCCAGTACAAAGGACTACAATAAAGGGCGTGTTCATGGTTATCAGTTTGAGATAGATCCTTCAGCACGTGCTTGGACAGGGGGGATTTATGATGAGGCACGTAGCGGTTGGCTTTATTCGTTGACAGATCCTGCCTCCAAAGCGGCTTTCAGAGCAGGTGAGTGGAACAAGGCTCGTATTGAGGCCGTGGGACAGAACATCCGTACGTGGGTGAACGGTATTCCTTGTACCAATTTGTTGGATCCGCAATCGGCCAGTGGTTTCATCGCTCTTCAGGTACATTCCATCGGTAAAAAGAAGGAATTGGAAGGAAAACAAGTTTGTTGGCGTAACATCCGTATCTGTACGGAGGGTTTGGAACAGGAAGTTTATCCCAAATCGCGTCGGGCTGCAGAGATCAATCGTCTGGATAATGTGCTTTCCGAACAGGAGCAGCGTGAAGGCTGGCAATTGTTGTGGGACGGCAAAAGTACCGAAGGATGGCGTGGGGCCAAACTTAATACCTTCCCACAGCATGGATGGGTCATTGAGGACGGTGTCCTGAAGGTGAAGAAGTCAGACGGTAAAGAATCGGCTAACGGAGGTGATATTGTAACCATCAAGAAATATCGGAATTTTGAATTGAAGGTAGATTTTAAGTTGACGCAAGGAGCCAATAGCGGTATCAAATATTTCGTAAATACAGATTGGAATAAGGGAGAAGGTTCTTCTATCGGTTGTGAATTCCAGATTTTGGACGATGCGCGCCATCCGGATGCTAAACTTGGAGTATTGGGCAATAGAAAACTGGGTTCTTTGTATGATTTGATTTCGGCTCCGGCAGATAAATTCCTTTATCCAATCTGGAAATCGGAAAGAGGAGGATACAATACCGCTCTGATCAAGGTCCGCGGTAATCATGTAGAACACTGGTTGAATGGTGTGAAGCTCCTGGAGTATGAACGTAATACGGATATGTGGCAGGCGCTGGTCAACTATAGTAAATATCAGAAATGGTCAGGCTTTGGTTGTTCAGAAACAGGAAACATCCTTTTGCAGGATCATGGAGATGAAGTTTGGTTTAAGAATATAAAAATCAAGGAATTGCCTTGATTTATAACAAGAAAGAGTGTGGAGCATATCTGTCGGAATATGAGAGGAGCAAGTCTGTTGTATGCATGGTTTGAAGCTATGCATACACGGATAGACCTTCTGCTGTATCATCTGGATTTTTCTGAAAGGGAATTGCTCCTTTTAACTGATGGCATACAGGAAGAAGTGGTGCGAATAGAAGCATTCGGCAGCCGCTTTCTTCCTTGTAGTGAAGTTTCGGCCGTCAATACTTCCATACCTGGAGAGTGGACAAATGTCTCGGTTGAGCTTTTGCAGATTATCATAGATTGTATGGATTACGCGGTGAAGACCGATGGGTTGTTTGATATTACAGCTTCTCCCGAAAGTAGAGGAATATCGTTGTCCGAGAAGCTTGAGGTTGACGTAAACCGATGTGCTGTAAGGCGTCTTTCGGAATCTGTCCGTATTGACCTGTCCGGCTATCTGAAGGGCTATGCACTGGGACGTTGCGTGAACTTGCTCCGTAAGGGTGGAATAAATGATGCTTTGCTCAGCTTCGGGAATAGCTCGGTATATGGGATGGGTAATCATCCTTGTGGTGACGGATGGCCGGTTTCTACCAGGTTTTGCCCGGAGAAGGTGTATCGTTTGTGTAATGCCTGTTTGACCACTTCCGGAAACTATGCTGAAGGCAGAATGCATATTGTTCATCCGTTGACCGGTGAATTGATTAGTGGAAAGAAGGAAGTTTCGGTGTTGACCGACCGTCCCGAGGAAGGTGAGGTGATGTCCATCGTGCGTTTTCTTCAACAATACGGTTCTTCCCCGTCTGTAAGTAAATGAATAAAAAGTCAATAAACAAATAAATATTTGATATCAATGAAAAACAGGGATAATTCGCGTCGTAATTTTTTGCGTCAAGTATCTACATTGGCCGCGGCAGCTGCCGTTATGCCTCATTTAGTTCATGGTGAGAATCTTTCAAGCCCCTTGGTCTCTCCACGGGTATTAGGTGCCAATGAAAAAGTAAATTTGGCCTGTGTGGGCATCGGTAATCGTGGTGAACAGATTATCAAGGCTTTTGCTAAAACAGGATTGTGTAACATTGTGGCTCTTTGTGATATAGATATGGGTGCCAAGCAGACGCAGTCCATCTTGAAAATGTATCCGAACGTTCCTCGCTTTCAAGATTTCCGACAGATGTTCGACAAGATGGGGCGTGACATCGATGCTGTCTGTATCGGTACTCCCGACCATAGCCACTTCCCCGTCACTATGCTGGCCATGTCTTTGGGTAAGCACGTCTATGTGGAGAAGCCCATGGCGCACACTTTCTATGAGTGTGAACTGATGATGGAGGGAGAAAAGAAGTACAAAGTGGTTACTCAGATGGGTAATCAGGGGCATTCAGAGGCAAACTATTTCCAGTTCAAGGCCTGGCAGGATGCAGGTATCATCAAGAATGTGCGTGCGGTGACTGCCCATATGAACAGTGCGCGTCGTTGGCACGGCTGGGATGCAAAAATGAAGACTTACTTGCCAGGAGAAAGCATTCCTAATACGTTGGATTGGGATAGTTGGCTCTGTGGTGAACAGTATCATGCCTATAACAAAGATTATATCAACGGCCAGTGGCGTTGCTGGTATGATTTCGGTATGGGAGCCTTGGGTGACTGGGGAGCACATATTCTGGATACGGTGCATGAATTCTGCCAGCTGGGTCTTCCTACAGAGATCAACATGCTTCGTGCCGATGGTCACAATCCTTTCTTCTATCCATTCTCGTCCACCATTCAGTTCCGTTTCCCGGCTCGTGGCACCATGCCGCCAGTTGACATTACTTGGTATGACGGTTTGAATAATTTGCCCGATATCCCCGAAGGCTACGGATCGGTAGAACTTGATCCTAATATTCCGGCCGCCAGCAACGGCAAGATCCGGCCGGCTAAGTTAAATCCAGGAAAGATAATTTATACAGACGATTTGACCTTCCGCGGTGGTTCTCATGGTTCCACTCTTTCTATTATTCCTGAAGAAAAGGCTAAGGCGATGGCATCCCGTCTGCCCGAAGTGCCCAAGAGTCCGTCCAATCACTTTGAGAACTTCTTGTTGGCTTGCAAGGGACAAGAAAAGCCTCGTTCACCTTTCAGCGTGGCTGGTCCTTTAAGTCAGGTTTTCTGTTTGGGTGTGATTGCCCAACAACTGAATGCGCACTTGTGCTTCGATCCGAAATTGAAGTTGTTTACGAACAGCCCGGTAGGCAACGTTCTGTTGCGTAGAGGAGTACCGCGTAAGGGATGGGAAGAGTTTTATAACTTGTAATGAAACCAGAGATAGACAGGATGGCGGGATGGCCGTGTTGACTGTCTGATTCGGAAAGCATTGCTTTGCCCTGCCTAAGCCATTGTTTTCTCCAGCACAAAAGACTGTTTTGTGTTCGGCGAAAGAATGGGTTGGGCAGGGCATTCTTTTTTTTGTGAAGTAAGTTCTCGTGAACTGAATTTAATAGGATTGGGGATATTATTGATAATGACTTTGGAGTCTGGTTCCTATTTTTGTGTCTGACAAGTGAAACTTATAAATGACGTCACCTAAAATTTAGTACCAATGAAGAAATTTATTTTATTATTAGTTGTGCTTTATGCTTGTGTGCTGGGGATGAAAGCTGAAACTAAAGTAATCCCCGTTATCCAAGTAACGTCCGTTTGGGACATGGAGCATCTGGCCAAAGTGAAGAAACAACTTCGGAAGCCTTTTTATACAGCGTCTTATGGAGCATTGCTTCAAGAAGCGGACGATTGGTTGAAACAGGAGCCGCTTTCGGTCATGATGAAGAAGCAGGTGCCGGCCAGTGGTGACAAGCATGATTATATGAGTATCGCCCGATATTATTGGCCTGACCCGTCGAAGCCCGACGGACTTCCCTACATAAATAAGGACGGAGAGGTAAATCCTGAAATCTTCGATTACGACCGCTATCCTTTGGGACAGATGGTGGACAGGGTCATTGCGTTGACATTGGCCTGGTATTTCAGCGGGGAAGAACGGTATGCGGCTGAAGCTACGAAACAGGTACGCGTTTGGTTCTTGGATAAAGACACTCGTATGAATCCGAATCTGGAGTATTCGCAAGTGGTGATGGGAAAGGACAATAACAAAGGACGCAGTTCAGGACTTATTGATACCTACTCCTTTATCGAAATGCTGGAGGCAGTGACGCTGCTTGAGAAATCACGCTCGTTTACAGAGGCAGACAGCAAGGCACTGAAAGCGTGGTTTGAACAGCTGACAGAATGGATGCTGACAAGCCCACAAGGTAGGAAAGAGGCCGCCAGTGCAAATAATCATAGTGTGTCCTACGATACGCAGGTTATTGCTTTTGCTCTCTATTCGGGTAACCGAAAGTTGGCTGAAGAGACAATCAAGGCTTTCCCTGAAAAACGCCTTTTCCGCCAGGTGGAGCCAGATGGCAGCCAGCCGCAAGAACTGCGCAGGACACTTGCTTTCCACTACTCCAGAGAGAACTTGACCCATGTCATCAATATCATGCTGATGGCGAAACGAGCCGGCTTGCCTATTGACCGACTGGAGTCGGCAGACGGAAGAAGTTTCTACAAAGCAATAGATTTCCTCACTCCATATGTTGAAAAAGGTCAGGAGGCATGGCCCTATCAACAGATTAGCGGGTGGGAGGGAGAAGTACAGAGTTTCTGTAAGGATCTGTATCGCATTGCTTCTTGCCTGAATCCTGCGAAGAAGGAGGATTATCTGCGCCTTTTCCGCTCCCATCATGTGTATCATCTGAAGGACCGTTTCAATCTGTTGTTTTTGGATGAAGACCTGCTAGCTGGATGTTCTCCTAAAGTAATATTGAAATTGGATGATTTGTCGGTGAAGAACCATATATGCAGTTGTGCATCTGTGATGGATGTATTGAAACGACGTGGAATATCGGCCTCATTTGGTGTCATTATGCAACGTTGCGATGCTACTCTGCAATCGTCCTTACGCCCTTACATGCAAGCCAAGGATGCGGAAGGAAACCGCCTTTTCGAATTCTGGCATCATGGATACGATCACAAACGCCCTGAATTCGGAGGGGCCTCCTATGAACATCAGAAGCGCCATTTTGAGCTGGCTGACTCTCTGGGCAAGGCGATGTTGGGTGTTGAACTGACTACTTTTGGAGCTCCTTTCAATCAGGTGGACAGTTTGACGGCACGGGTTATTCAAGAAAATGGTGGTTATCGGTATGTGTTCTTTGCCAACGAACGTCTGTTTCAGGGTACAGGTATTTGTGTCCTGAATAATCGGATCAATATGGAGGATGGTACCGGTAAGGTGGATTACAAGTATTTCCTGAAGAACTATAAGGCTGGAGGAGCAGTAGAGAAACCCTACATCGTTCTGCAGGGACATCCCAACCAATGGGACGAGCAAAGGATAAAGGAGTTTGTGCAGATTATAGAATTCCTGAAAAAAGGAGGTTGCGAGTTTGTATTGCCTTCTCAGATGGATATAATGACTAATTTATAAATAGTTAGATGATAGGACTATGAATAAATACATTGGATGTTGGTTGGTGTTATTTTGCCTGATTTCAGTAGAATCTTTAGCCAAGATTCCTGTTACTAAAGACAAGAAAATCAGGCTGGTTGAGAATTGGCAATTCCTGAAGGGAGATGTGGGCAACGTTTGGGAACTGGTGCGCCCTGTACGGAAGGGGCAGCCCGAATGTCAGCCGATATGGACATCGGTCACTCTTCCGCATTGTTTCAATGCAGAAGATGGGGTTGACCCTGATGTGAACTATTATCAGGGGCCGGGTTGGTACAAGACGCTGCTCGATGTGAACAACCCTTATGCCGGCGGACGTGTGTTGCTGGAATTCGAAGGAGCTGGGCAGAAGACTGAAGTATATGTCTATATGGAGAAAGTAGCCTCTCATGTAGGAGGTTACGACAGCTGGAATGTGGATATAACAGAAGCCGTCAACCGTTTCTTGGCTACCAAGGATGCGGAGCGTTTTAAGGGAAAGATACCGTTGAGCATCCGTTGTGACAATTCGCGCGATGCGGAGATGATTCCTTCCGACTTGTCTGACTTCAATCTTTATGGAGGCCTTTACCGCTATGTCAATTTGGTATATACACCTTCCGTTTCGGTCAGCTCCTTGCAGATTACCCCTGAAGTGCCTACCTACAAACGGGGAGTGTTGAGTATTGCAGGCCGTTTCTATAATCCAACGGATGTGAAAACGGCTTCTGTCTCTGTCGAAATCGAGAATCCTCAAGGCGAGGTCGTGGCTTCGCGTCAGATGGATTCAGTGGTGCCGTTGGGCGATTTCCGTGTGGAGGATATTGAGATTCAGAAACCCGTCTGGTGGCATGTGGACGCTCCGAAGCTGTATACCTGTCGGGTATCTGTTACGGCCGATGGACAGACATGGGTGTCAACGGAGCGTTTCGGCTTCCGCACGTATGAGTTTCAGGAGAAAGGCCCGTTCTTCTTGAACGGCGAGAGACTTTTGTTGAGGGGAACCCACCGCCACGAAGACCATGCCGGCGTGGGAGCAGCAATGACCGAAGAGCAGATGGTGGAGGAGATGAAGATGATGAAGCAGATGGGTGTCAACTTTATCCGCCTGGGCCATTATCAGCAATCGGAAATCATTCTGAATCTTTGTGACGAACTGGGCATTCTGGTGTGGGAGGAAATTCCCTGGTGTCGAGGTGGTTTGGGAGGTGAAGCATATCAGGCACAGGCCAAACGGATGCTTACTCATATGATAGAGCAACACTACAACCACCCTTCTGTCATCATCTGGGGACTGGGCAACGAGAATGATTGGCCCAATGATTTCCCTGAATTCGACAAGGCCAAGATTCGCGCTTTCATGAGCGAATTGCATAGTTTGGCCCATTGTTTGGATGCCAGCCGCCTGACGGCTATCCGCCGTTGTGCTTTCTGTAGCGACATTGTGGATGTCTATTCACCTTCCATCTGGCGGGGATGGTATGGCGGTGTGTTCACCGATTACAAGGAAACCTCGCGGACGGAAATGGAGAAGGTGAAGCGTTTCCTGCATGTGGAGTGGGGTGGAGACAGCCATGCCGGTCGTCACAACGAGGTAATCGATGGCGGTTGGGATACGGAAAGCTATCTGAAAGCCTGGACAAAGAAGAAGAACGAATGGAGTGAATCCTACATCGTACGCCTGATAGACTGGCATCTGAAGGAGCAGGAGACAATGCCGTGGCTGACGGGTACGGCCTATTGGCCTTTCAAGGACTTTTCCACACCTGTCCGTCCTGAGAACCCTGTCCCTTACGTCAATCAGAAGGGAGTGGTGGAGCGTGATTTCACGAAGAAGGAAGCCTACTACGTCTTCCAGTCTTATTGGGCAAAAGAGCCGATGATTCATATCTATGGACACACGTGGCCCATCCGTTGGGGAGAACCTGGCCAAGAGCAGGAAGTGCTGGTTTACTCCAATTGCGGAGAAGTGGAATTGTTCTTGAATGGAATGAGCCAGGGTATCAGAAAAAGAAATTCACAGGACTTCCCTGCCGCCGGTCTCCATTGGCATGTGAAATTTCAGAAAGGGAAGAACGTGCTGAAAGCCGTTTCGCGTGGCAAGGCTGTGGTGGAAGACGAAATTTCCTTTGAATATCAGACCGAAAAATGGGAGAAACCCACCCGTCTCGAGGTGACTTCCTCGATAGTAGCCGATGGAGTAGCAGAGGTTGAGGCTTATCTGGTGGACAAGAACGGCGTGAAATGTCTGGATGCAGACGACTTTGTTTACTTTGGTTTGACTGGCGACGGAGTACTGATTCAGAATCAGGGCACTTCCATCGGTTCGCGTAAGGTACAGGCTCAGAACGGTCGGGCACGAATCCGTGTACGTCTGAATGGGAGTGTTTCTTGTGTGTCGGTAAAGGCAGAGGGAGTACCTACGGCCTTTTTGCAGGTGAAGCCTTAAATCATTAAATCTGTGAGGTGGTATGTCGTCGGCATTCGGCTGGTGGCGTACCACCTTGTTTTTCTTTCTTGGAAAGAAAGCATTGTTTTTATGGGAAGAAAACATTGCTTTATCGGGTGTAAAACATTGCTTTCTTTTATCTGAAGCATTGTATGGGCGAAACGAATGTCTTTCTCCGTTCGCTGAACGTGGTCAGGCTGATAGTGCAGCTTGGAACCGATTTGCCTGATATAATTAAATAAGTCGTTGATTTATAATGTACTAATTGGAGTTGTATAATATCTAAAGGTTTTGGTATAATTCCTAAAGTGCGACTCTATGAATGTGCTTATCTTTGTACATATAAACATTTTAATCTATTTATTATGAAGTTAAAAACATCTATGAAAACACAGCGATTGTTATGTGTTATATGCTGTGTACTTTTGGCATTGAATGCATGGAGCCAGAACAGGACGACTGTGAAAGGCCGAGTGATTGACAAGGGATTGAATGAGCCGCTTATTGGTGTTTCTATCCAAGAGAAAGGTACCGCAAATGGAGTTATTACAGACATTGACGGTAATTTTGAGTTTAGTGCTCCTTCTGATGCAACAATTGTTTTCTCTTTTATAGGCTATAAAACGATTGAAATGCCGGCTTCATCAGTTAAATCTACTATTTATATGGTAGAAGATACGCAAACTTTGCAAGAAGTTGTAGTTGTAGGTTATGGTGTTCAGAAAAAGGTGAATTTGTCGGGATCTGTTTCAGCGATTGAAGGAGAAGAATTGGCTTCAAAACCGGCAGCAGATGCCCTGTCTGCCTTGCAGGGTGAACTTCCAGGCGTTGCTGTGTTGAGAAGCAGCGGTGAGCCGGGAGCGGAAACTTCAGGTATGAGAATCCGTGGTTTTTCGTCAGTCAATGATGCTTCAGCTTTAGTCTTAATTGATGGTATTGAAGGCGATATGACCTTGCTTAATCCTAATGATATTGCTTCCGTTTCTGTGTTGAAGGATGCGGCATCCTGTGCTATTTATGGTGCACGTGCAGCTGCCGGTGTAGTATTGATTACTACTAAGAATGGTACGGAAGGTAAGGCTCGTGTGTCTTATAATGGATACTATGCTTTCAATACTCCTGGTAATATGCCTGAACGCCTACCTGCTTGGGAAGAACAGGAATTTATTAATTTGGGACGTATTGCGGCCTCAGGCTCTCCTGAATGGAGTGCGGAAAAAAGTTCTTGGGTCGGTAATCCGAATTTTAATTATCGTCCTTTGTCCAATGGTCGTTGGGACTTTTTTGGAGCTACCAACTGGCTCGAAGAGGGAACAAAGGACGTGATGGGACAACAAAGCCATTCTGTATCGGTAAGTGGAGGAACAAGTAAAATGAATTATATGGTTTCTGCCAATTATTTTACGAAGTCTGGTATTCTTAAGTATGGTCCCAACAATAATGAACGGTATAACTTGCTGGCTAAGTTTAATGCTGATATTAACAAATATGTTTCTTTAGGAATCAATGTTCAGTATCAAGGTAGAGATCGTGAAACCACTTCTTATGGAGCGGGTAGCGTGCTCAATGCACTCTATTCTTCACGAGGCCGCCAGCCTATATATAATCCGGAAGAGGATACCAATGATAGTCCCTATAATGGAGACTTACAGGTAAATGCTATTGATATTATGAAGAATGGTGGTGTACGTACCATTAAGTATGAGAATTTCATAGGGAAAGCCAATCTTACTATTAAAGATATTGTAAAAGGCTTGAGAATCAATTTGAGTGCATCCCGTAAGGCAGGTTATTATTCAGAAGCTTCGGAAAAGCGAACATTAATATGGTATGATCGTTTGGGAAAAACAATTCGTCAAAGCGTGAATGATCCTAACTCTTTATACAAGAAAAAGAATTCTTCTTATCAGGATCTGTTGGAAGCTACAGTGAATTATGATTTTAATATATTGGATAAGAACCAGTTTAATATTCTGTTGGGCAGTAGTTATGAGAGGTATCGTTTGGATGAAATGGATGCGACTGCCAAGAATATGAATTCCAATGATTTCTTCTCATTTAATTATTATGATACATCTGATGCCAACAATACTGAATTAGGGGATAATATTGACCCATGGGCAATGATGTCTTATTTTGGAAGAATCAATTATAGTTTTGCAGATAAGTATTTGTTGGAACTCAACCTTCGTTATGATGGTAGTTCTCGTTTGGATCCATCCAAACGTTGGCGTGCTTTCCCTTCTGTTTCTGCAGCATGGCGTGTCAATCAAGAAAACTGGTTCAAAGTTGATTGGATTTCTAATTTGAAGCTTCGTGCGTCTTGGGGACAATTGGGTAATGGTGCAGTTTTGGGATTGTATGATTATTTGCCTTTGATTAGTAGAGGTGATAGTTATATGGGTGAAGGAACATATTATCAAAAGGCATTGGCTTCAAAAGATAAGACTTGGGAAGTTATAACCACAACTAATATTGGTATTGATTTGGGCTTTTTGAATAATCGTCTGACAACCACTTTTGAATACTATTGGAAGTATAATGATGATATGTTGGCTGCACTTCAATTACCTCATACAATTGGTATTGATGTCCCCAATGTGAATGTTGGTCGTTTGAAAACGTGGGGATGGGATTTTGATATTACTTGGAAAGATAAAATCAAAGACTTTACTTATCAAGTGGGCTTCAATTTATCAGATAGTGATAATAGATTGCTTGAATACGATGGAGCTAGCAGTATAAAGGCCGGATCTGTAACTCTTTTGGAAGGATATGCTTTGAATACAATTTGGGGATATCAGACAGATGGCTATTGGTCTAGTCGGGAAGAGTATTTGCAGTACAAGAAAGACCATCCAGGTTACCAGTCGTTTAATGATGGTAAAGTGGCTGGTGGTGATGTGAAATATGTGGCACAGGGAACTCCAGATCATACAATTAGTGCCGGTAGTGGTACTCCGGAAGATCCGGGTGATTTGATTTATTTAGGTAATTCTAACGGACGCTATCTTTATGGTATTAATCTTGGCGCACAATGGAAAGGATTTGACTTGTCGGTGATGTTCCAAGGAGTAGCCAAGCGTAAGATGTTAATTGATGCAGCAGCTCTAGCTCCATTTTATCAAGATTATCAGATGCCTTGGACCATCCATCGTGATTATTGGACGGAAGACAATCAGGATGCTTTTTGGCCCCGTCTATATCAATATAAAGGAAATGACTTCAATTTTGAAGCCTCAGATAAATGGGTACAGAATGCAGCATATATTCGTTTGAAGAATGTGACATTGGGCTATACAGTTCCTATTTCCAAAAAATATATTGAACGTTTAAGAGTATATGTGACAGGCGAAGATATTTGGGAACATTCTCAGTTGTTGGAGGTATTTGACCCAGAGGCTGGTAATAATGTTGGCCGCTCTTATTATCCTTTCTTCCGTACCTGGACTATTGGTTTAAATCTGACATTTTAAGTAGTAGAAATTATGAAAAAATATTTTTATATTATTTGGGCAGCTTTGTGTGTTACAAGCTGTAGCCTTGATATCGAGCCGGAAACAGAGTTGACTGATCTTCAGTTCTGGAAATCAGAAACGGATTTACGTGGTGCATGTAATTATTTATATCGAGATTTGCCAGGATTTTCTCACGACATGCGATCTGAAGAACTTGTAGGACCTAATCAGAATAGTATTTCTAGTGGCAATCGGACGGTCCCGAATACTTCTAGTGATTGGACAGATCCTTATGATAAAATAGGTCGATGCAATAATATTGTAATGAAAGGAAGTGAAGCTCCGTTGGCAGAGGCACAAAAAAATCGTTGGATTGCTGAAGCGCGCTTTTTCCGTGCGTATCATTATTTTGATTTGGTAAAAAAGTATGGCGATGTTCCTTTGATACTTAAAGTGTTTGATTCAACTGATGATCCGGAGATAAAGAAAGCGCGTGATTCTCGTGAGACCGTTTTGCAGCAATGTTATGCTGATTTACAATTTGCGGCGCAATGGCTTCCTGATATAGATAAATTGACGGATGAGGCCAACTGGGGACGTGTCTCTCGTTCTGCGGCTTTGGGTATGATTATGCGAATTGGTTTGTATGAGGGGACATACATTAAATACCATAATTTATCTGAAGGAGACTTGCGAAGCCATCTTTTAAAAGCGATTAATGCGGCAGATACAATTATTAACATTGAAAAGAAGCATGAACTCTATCCTGATTTTCAGACGTTATTCTATTTTGAGGGTGAGGGTCGCCAAAATAAGGAAAATGTATTTGTAAAAGTATATGGACCCGATAAAACAGGAATTGTGCATAATAACTCTCGCGGCCTTGAAAATGCGGCTGCTGTTAGTCGGCAGATGCTGGATAACTTTTTGTATGCGGACGGACTTCCAAGAGAGATTTCACCTTTGCGTGTCGTTCCTGAAGTAAGTTATAGTGATATAATTGAGAATCGTGACCCACGTCTGAAGATGACGATTTACTCTATTAAGGAGCAAGCTTATAAGGGACCTTATACGCCTTTTAAAAATGATGATCAGACACATGGTTATGGTTATCCTATTAAAAAAGGCTTTATGGCCGATCAATGGGCAACAAGTAGTAAAGAAACCGTTGACAAGATGATTATCAGATATGCAGAGGTCTTATTATCTTATGCTGAGGCGTTGTATGAATATAATGGTGGAATAACGGATGAAGAACTGGACGAAACGGTTAATCTTGTTCGTGCCCGTGTTGGTTTTGATGTAAAACTGACAAATGCTTTTGTTCAAGAACATCAGTTGGATATGTTGCAGGAGATTCGTAGGGAACGTATGGTTGAGTTCATAGATGAAAATCTTCATTATGATGATATCATTCGCTGGAAGACGGCAGAGGTTGTATTGCCTAAAGCGATGGTCGGATTGTTGTATAACGAAAATGAGACTACTAAAGAACGTGGTGAGTTGGGTAATCGTTTTACAGATGAAAACGGATATTATAATGGAGTAAAGGTTTACGATCAGGCCAACCTTTATGTTATTGAAGAAGCCAGTTCTCGTAGTTTTGATCCGGATCGCGATTATTTGTATCCTATACCGACTTACGAGATATCTACTTCGAATGGGAATGTTAAACAGAATCCTAAATGGTAAAAGACATAAATTATATAGTTATGAGAAAGTTTGTTTTTATTTTAATGGCAGTTACTCTGTGTGGGATGTTTACAAATTGTGGTGATGATGAATGGGGTAACAACAACCCTGCAATGGAACATATATATTATTATGGATTAGACAATGAAGCTTATCCGGGTGGTAATGAAAAAGTATATAATGTAGCTCAGGGGCAAACTGTTGCTATTCCATCTAGATTCTGGAGTGCTTTTATTCGCTCGTATAGTCCCGAAGTATATTATTATACCTATTCCAAAAACGAGGATGGTGAGATATTATCTTCTCCGGAGTTGGTTCGCGGAGTAGATTACCAGGTTGTGAATCAGGATGGTGAAGTCTTGATTCCCGATGAAAATGGAGCTTATTCAATGGTTTGGCCGAATGCCAAGCAAGGGATACAGAACATTTACATTAAAGCATTAAATGGAAATAAGGGAATGATACGCGTATTGACTTTTGATCCGAAAAAGACAATGAACAGTAGTGATGTAAGTAGTACTACAATAGTTCTGACTAATGAGTATGAGGTCCGTGCTTTTACTGAAAATTATTATGTTACGGTTCATATTCAATAGTTAATCTGATGGGAGAAAAGGCATGCCTTAGATTACTATAGTCTTTGGTGTGCCTTTTTGTTCCGGAGATATAGAAGAATTGAGGATATATTTAATATGGTTAGAAGATATGGCTGTTTGTAAAGATATCAAAGTTCGAATAATGGCGTTTTATGGCATTGTTTGTTTCTTGCTTCTATATCCTTTAAAAAGTTCGGGCGCTCAAGTTGACAAAGATTTTCAGTGCTTACGGAGCCTGTTTGTCCATCAGGCACTGGATGCTGAAGTTGATGAACGTAAGGTCAAATCAATCATGACTACTTTGACTCCTGAGGGATTTTGGCCGGGAATTGATTATACGGATGTATCTCGTACAGGTTTCCGTCATACTATTCATCTGGACAATCTGCTGCTGATGGCACGTGCCTACAGGCAGCCTGCTTCACCTTTACAAGGCGATGAAAAGTTACGTGAGAAGTTCGACTTGGCGTTGAAATATTGGTTGGCACATGATTTCCGTTGCGACAACTGGTGGCATAATGAGATAGGAACACCCGGTTCTTTCATTTCTTTATTGCTAGTGATGGATGAGAGTCTGACTGAAGAGCAAAAGGAGGGTATGCTTCCAATCGCCCGGCGGGCAAATCTGAACGCATGGGGAGCCAGACCTAGTGGCGACCGTATTAAGATTGCCGGCATGCAGGCCAAGACGGCTTTATTCTGCCGGGACGAACCGGAGTTGGAAATGGTATTGAAGGTGATTGAAGGTGAAATAAAAAAAGTGTCGCCTACGGAAAGAGGGATACAGGCTGATTACAGTTTTCATCATCGTGTAGATCGTGTCAACAATACGTTGTCGTATGGGTTGGGTTATGTAGATGCTTTTGCAGAATGGGCCTCTAATGTCAACGGAACCAGATATGCTTTTTCGGAGAAGGCTGTCAGGATGGCGGTGGATTATTATCTGGACGGAATCTGTAAGCAGATGGTGTACGGACGGATAGAAGATCCTGGTATTCAAAACAGAGATATAACGAGAAGGCATGGAAGGCTGGTTTTTTCTTCTGTTACTCCAACGAGGTTGATGAAAGTTACAGATTACCGACATGAAGAACTGGAGAATGTAGTTAAGGCTAGGGAGGGCAAGGACTATACTCCTGCTTCATTTGCTAAGTTCTTCTGGCAAAGTGAGCATTTTGTATTCCAACGTCCCAGTTTCTATACTTCAGTACGAATGTTTTCTTCCCGAAACAGGAATATGGAAGAACCTTATAATGGTGAAGGACTGAAAAATCATTTTAGGGGAGATGGTACCAATTATTTGTCTTTGGATGGAGAGGAATATGTTAATCTGGCTCCTGTCTATGATTGGTCCTGTATCCCAGGCGCTACAACTGTTCGATTGGAAGAGATGCCTTCCGAGAAGGAAATACAGAAAAAGGGGGAAATGGATTTTGTAGGCGGTGTGACGGACGGTTTGTATGGGGCGGCGGCATTCGACTTTTCCAGCCCTCATAATCCGTTGCATGCCAGAAAGAGCTGGTTCTTCTTTGACGATATGTATGTTTGTTTGGGCACTGGTATCGAATCTGATTCCGAATACCCGATTGTGACAACTATAAATCAATGTCGTTTGTCTGGAGAGGTCGTGGCTGGTACATCTGATGAAACGAAAGTCTTGGCTTCAGGAAGTATTTCTTCTGATTGTCTGACTTGGGTCTGGCACGATTATGTGGGCTATATTTTCCCCGTCGGTCAGAGTCTTGAAATTAAGAATGATTTGGTGAAGGGCAGCTGGGCCAGTGTAAATCGCCAAACCAGTTCTTCCAAGGCAATTGTGACAGATTCTATCTTTAAACTGTTGCTTAACCATGGGAAGCAGCCTCGTGGAAAGGAATATGTCTATTATGTGGTTCCGCATGTTGACAAGGAGCATCTTTCCAGATATGTAAAACACTCTCCTGTACAGGTTTTGGCAAATACCAGGCAGATGCAGGCGGTAGAACATCGGGAAAATGGAGTACTTTATGTCGCGTGCTATGAAGCCTGTAAGTTGGATTGTGGGAAAGGGAATATTCTTGCAATAGATACCCCCGGCATGTATATGCTGCGTTTTGATACGCAGGGGAATATACTTTCGCTGACGGTATCTGATCCTACTCGTAAGCTGTCGGCTATGCATTTGTCTGTAAAAGGACATTGTTTTCCTGTTGGCAAAGCAATGCTTTCCTCTTATGAATACGATGCTTTGTCTGATATGACTGAATTTGTTGTCAGAATGCCTGAAGATGAATATGCAGGAAAGAGTGTGGTGATTGAATTGGAAAAGAAGAAATAAACATAAAAAAGAAACGAATTATGAAAGATTTATTTGCAAAATTGGTAGGTGGATTAGGAGTATGCTTGTTCGCCTCATGTGTGAGTCATTCCCAAGTTGAGCCTATAGAGTCTGTCATATCCAGAGGATTGGACAGGGCTGCCGAACAGGCTGTTCTGATGGCCAAGGAGCTGGAGGATAAGGACGGCCGTTTGCCTAAAAGTATCAAAGACGGGAAATTGGAAACGAGTAACTGTTATTGGTGGTGCAGCGGCTTCTTCCCAGGTGAACTCTGGTATCTGTATGAATACACCCAGAAGCCGGAGCTGAAGCAATATGCGGAACTGTTTACGAATCGTTTGGAAAAAGTGCAGTATGTGACGGATAATCATGATGTAGGTTTTATGTTGTATTGTAGTTACGGAAATGGGCTTCGTCTGACAGGTAATGAACGGTATAAGGATATATTGGTACAGGGGGCTCGTTCGTTGAGTACTCGTTATAGGGAAACTGTGAAGGCTATTCGTTCGTGGGACTTTGGCGATTGGGAGTATCCGGTTATTATCGATAATATGATGAATCTGGAACTTTTGACTTGGGCTGGTAAGGTGACGGGAGACAGCACTTTCTGCAACATAGCAACCAATCATGCCAATACTACATTGAAAAACCACTTCCGTCCAGATTATAGTTGTTATCATGTTGTGTCTTATGATACGATAAGTGGTTTGCCGGAAAAAAAACAGACCCATCAAGGGTATGCAGATGAGTCAGCTTGGGCCAGAGGGCAAGCTTGGGCTTTGTATGGCTATACGATGATGGCTCGTGAAACGGGTGATGAGGCTTATTTACAACAGGCCAAACGTGTTGCTTCGTTCTTGATGAATCATCCACGTATGCCGGAAGATAAGGTACCATATTGGGATTTTGATACACCCGATATTCCCAATACGACTCGTGATGCTTCTGCTGCTGCTATTATGGCCTCCGCATTGATCGAATTGAGCCAGATAGACCAATCGGATAAAGCTGGGGATTACTTGGCTTATGCGGAAGCTCAGCTGCGTTCACTCTCGTCTTCCGAATATTTGGCTGAGGCAGGAACGAATTGTAATTTCGTGTTAAAGCACTCGACAGGTCATTTTAAGGCTGGTAGTGAGGTGGATGTACCTTTAAGCTATGCCGACTATTATTATGTGGAGGCTTTGATGAGACTGAAAAAAATAGTAGAATAGTAGATTCTATGGTGAAGAAAAAATATTTGTTTTGTGTCATTCTTCCTTTGTGGTTAATGGTATGTGCCTGTACATCTACGGGGCAGGAGGCTGATTTGTCAAAAATAAAGGAGAATTTCAAGAAGGTATATATTGTAGGGTCTCCATTGACTTCCGATTTACAGGAAGCGCTCAATGCCAATCCGCCAGGATTCGGAGTATCAGACAGGGTAGTGATGGAGCTTCAGCAGCGTGTTCCTTTCAGCAAGGCTTTCATTGAAGAACTGCTTGCCAAGCAAAATGAGGAAGGAGCTTGGACGGATATTAATTACGCCGACAAGACCCGTTCGGGTTGGGAGCCTCGTCTGCATCCTGAGCGGATTTTGGGCCTGGTGAAAGCCTGTCAGGATGAGAATGGCGAGTACTATCAATCGGAAAAGGTGATTCAGGCCATACATGCTGCCTTGGGATTCTGGTTCAAGGAAAAGCTGAAATGCCCGAATTGGTACTATAATCAGATTGGTGTGCCGCGTACGCTGGGTGTGGCTTTTGTTTTGTTCGAAGAACATCTGACAGCCGATGAGAAGAAAGAGGCTGTTGAGCTGATGAAAAATTCACAATTTGGTATGACTGGGCAGAACAAGGTATGGCTGGCCGGCAATGTAATGATGCGGGCTTTGCTGGAGAATGATTTGGCTTTGGTTCAACAGGCTCGGGACACCATCGTATCGGAAATCTGTACAGGGAAGAAGGAAGGCATCAAAGATGATTGGAGCTTCCATCAGCATGGCCCACAGCAACAATTTGGCAACTATGGTCTGGCCTATATCAGTAGTATGAGCCTCTTTTCCGGCCTGTTTGCAGAGACCTCAATGGCTTTTTCGGATGAACAGTTGGATATTATTGGATCATTGCTTGACAAGGGTTATCAGTGGGTCATCTGGAAAAACAACATGGATATCAGTGCTTTAGGGCGCCAGTTATTTCGGTCGGCACCCGAACACAAGGCTTTGGGGGCAGCTTTTGCTGCCGCAGAGCTGGGAGGCGGAACAAACCATTTCTGCAATGAAGTGGCCGAAAGGGTGATGCGCAATTGTTTCAGCCCGAAAAATTCGCTGGTAGGGCACAAACACTTCTGGCAGTCCGACTATACGCTCATGAGGCAGCCGGCTTGGATGGCTTCCCTGAAAATGGCTTCCACGCGTGTATTGGGCACAGAAAGCATGAATGGAGACAATAAGAAAGGATATTACTTGGCGGATGGCGCTTTATTTGTCTATGACACTGGGCAAGAGTATCTGAATATATTCCCTGTGTGGGATTGGAGAAAAGTGCCGGGTGTTACGACTTATGAAAGTGATGCTTCTATGCCTATGTTAGAAAAATCTTATTATCCAGGTAATGAATCGGATTTTGTCGGAGGCATTTCGGACGGAAAGCAGGGACTGAGTGTGATGGAGTTGAAGCGTGACGGGCTGACGGTCCGTAAGTATTGCCTGTTCACCCCTGAAGCACTGGTCGTTTTGGGAAGTGGCATACAGTCTGACAGCCTGTTGCCGGTAACGACCTCGATAGAGCAATGCTGGGCCGAAGATAAAGCTGAGGTATGGATTGATGGGGGATGGAAGAAGCTGGAGTCTCGTCAGACGTTTGTTCAAAAAGGGCTCCGTGTGCTTCATGGTCAGAAGGGATATATCATACCAGAGGGACAATGCGTGGCCGAGGTGGAAAACAGAACCGGCCGTTGGAACGACATCATGCAGATTTATAGGGAACAGACAGAAGAGGGGAAGGTGTTCAGTCTTTATATGAATCATGGCACTCGTCCGAGTGGAGCTTCCTATCAGTATTACATCCTTCCCCAAGCCGACAGGAAGGCGGTGGAGCGCTTCTCCACGGACGACCTCAAGATAATGACCAATACGGAGAAAATGCAGGTGGTACATGTGGCCAAGGAAGATGCCTGGTGGATTGCGGCATGGAAAGAAGGAACGTGTACGTTGGGCAGCTCCCTTCGGGTGGATGTTCTCACTCCGGGACTTTATTGCATCAAGCGGCAGGGAAACTCATACCAGATACTCTGTGGTGATCCGACACAGCAACGCGATTCGTTGGTGCTTGAAATCAACGGTGTGAAGAAAACCATTCAGTTACCTCAAGGGAAGGACAGGGGTACGTCAGTCGCTTGTAAACTCTGAGCGTCTGTTTTTGATGGCTCGTATGAATGATTCAGGTTCGGATGTATGCTGGATCTGAATCATTTATTTTTACAAGACGAGAGGCTGCTACGAGTTCTAGCACCCGATAAAACAGATTTCTTCTGTTCGTGTTATTTTTCAGGTAGGACCTGAAGACCTTTCAGCCCCTACCTGAAGACCTTTCAGTCCGTGCCTGAAAACCTTTCAGGTGCTGTCTGAATAAAACCTGAAAACTTTTCAGGTAAATGATAGATTGCACCTGAAAAAATAGATGCTGTTTATCAATGGTTTATCTCTTCATTTGATTTCGATAATCCCTTTGCCGGGGAGAACAGGGGTCGGAAGGGCGATTTACCTTTGAACGCAGTGCTTTTGTCGATTTCCACGAGGATTTCTATTTTCCTTTATTTTTACATTGTATTGAGTATTTGGGATTCCTTTACCATTTCAAATGAACAGGTGTCCTGTCTGACTGTTATTTTTCTCAGAAAGATTTGAGAACGTTTCGGAGCAAGCCTTCGGCATCGTATGAGATAGCTTTAGGAAGGCTTTTTGTAAAAAGCACCGGCTTCTATGGCCGATTTTCCCACATTTTTCTCCGTAATATTTTGTACTCGAAGAGATTATTTATATCTTTGCCGTCGGAAACGGATGAAAGGTGGAGGGGCAGTCAAGCTCCTCTTTTTTATTCTTATACGGTTTAATCTGGTATGATAGAGAAAAAAACGATTTGTGAACTTGTAGAAGAGTGGCTGAAGGACAAAGACTATTTTCTGGTCGAAGTCACGGTAAGCCCTGATGACAAGATTGTGGTAGAAATAGACCACAAGGACGGTGTTTGGATTGAAGATTGTGTGGACCTGAGCCGCTACATCGAGTCGCGCTTGAATCGCGATACCGAGGATTTCGAACTGGAAGTGGGTTCTGCCGGTATCGGGCAGCCCTTCAAGGTGCTTCAGCAGTACATCAACCACATTGGCGAAGAAGTGGAGGTGCTGACCAAGGACGGACGTAAGCTGAGCGGTGTGTTGAAAGAAGCTGATGAACAGCATTTTACGATTACCATTCAGAAGAAAGTGAAAGAAGAGGGCATGAAACGCCCGAAGATGGTGGATGAAGATTTGAACTTTGCGTACGAAGAAATAAAATATACTAAATACTTAATCAGTTTTAAATAAGATTATGGCCAAGAAAGAAGAGACTGTCAGTATGATTGACACATTTTCGGAGTTTAAGGAGCTGAAGAATATCGACAGAACCACGATGGTGAGCGTACTTGAGGAGTCGTTCCGAAGCGTGATTGCGAAAATGTTCGGTACGGATGAGAATTATGACGTCATTGTAAACCCTGACAAGGGAGACTTCGAAATCTGGCGTAACCGTGAGGTGGTTGCCGATGAGGAATTGACGAACCCCAATTTGCAAATCCCCTTGAGCGAGGCGCAGAAAATTGATGCTTCTTACGAAGTGGGTGAGGAAGTGACGGATGAGGTGAACTTTGCGAAGTTTGGTCGTCGTGCCATCTTGAATCTGCGTCAGACATTGGCTTCCAAGATACTGGAGTTGGAGAAAGACAGCCTTTACAACAAATATATCGACAAGGTGGGTACGGTAGTAAACGCCGAAGTCTATCAGATTTGGAAGAAAGAAATGTTGTTGCTTGATGACGAAGGCAATGAATTGTTGCTGCCCAAGACCGAGCAGATACCGAGCGACTTCTACCGTAAGGGAGAGACGGCTCGTGCGGTTGTAGCTCGTGTGGAGAATAAGAACAACAATCCGAAGATTATCTTGAGCCGTACCTCTCCCGTCTTTTTGCAACGTCTCTTCGAGATGGAAGTGCCTGAAATCAATGACGGCCTCATCACTATTCGCAAGATTGCCCGCATCCCCGGCGAACGTGCCAAGATTGCTGTAGAAAGCTACGATGACCGCATCGATCCGGTTGGTGCATGTGTGGGTGTGAAGGGTAGCCGTATTCATGGAATCGTGCGCGAGTTGCGTAATGAGAACATTGATGTTATCAACTATACTTCGAATATACAACTGTTCATCCAGCGTGCACTGAGTCCCGCTAAGATCTCTTCTATCCGACTGAATGAGGAAGAACGCAAGGCAGAAGTATTTTTGAAGCCGGAGGAAGTTTCTTTGGCTATCGGTAAGGGTGGCTTGAACATCAAGCTGGCCAGCATGTTGACCGAATACACCATTGATGTCTTCCGTGAGATTGACGGAAACGTGGAAGATGAGGATATTTATCTGGATGAATTCCGTGACGAGATTGAAGGCTGGGTTATTGATGCAATCAAAGGCATTGGTATCGATACGGCCAAGGCAGTGCTGAACGCTCCTCGCGAAATGCTGATTGAGAAGGCCGATTTGGAAGAGGAGACCGTGGACGAAGTGCTGCGTATATTGAGACAAGAGTTTGAAGAAGAGTAATTGATGTGCTACTATGATTTGAATGTGCTGATGTGCTGTTGATACAGTGGAGCACATTGAGGAAGGAAGATAAGTCGTTGGCACATTACATATTGGCACATTAAAATCATTAAAACTAATATATGACGATAAGGTTAAATAAAGTAACAAGAGATTTAAATGTAGGAATTACAACGGCTGTCGAATTCCTGCAAAAAAAAGGCTTTGTCGTAGAGGCAAATCCAAATACCAAAATTACCGACGAACAATTTGAACTTTTGAAGAAGGAATTCAGCACAGACAAAGATCTCAAAATGAAGTCGGAACGTTTCTTGCAGGAACGGCAGACTAAAGAGCGTAATAAGGGTTCTGTTGCTATCGAAGGTTATGAAACTAAAGAAACCAAAGAGAAAGTAGAGGAAATAAAAACTGTAATTCCCGAAGATGTACGTCCAAAATTCAAGCCTGTGGGCAAAATAGATTTGGAGAATCTCGGTAAAAAAACGATGGTTGAGAAAGAGCCAGAAGTAGAATTACAGACAGAACCTGTTCAAGAGGAAGCCGAACTGAAAGACGTTCAACAGGAGCCCGTTGTAGAACCAGCTGTCGTTGTGGAGGAAGAGGTTGTCCCTGCTCAAGAAACTGCATCGGAAGATGTTATGGTGAAACCTGTGGAAGAAACGAGTGTTGCAGAAGAAATTGAAGTGGAAGATACTCATGAAGATACAACGAATATCGGAGCAGAAGACCTGAAGGGTAGTGAAAGCTCTGATGAGATTTTTACAATCCGTAAACCTGAGTTTGTATCGAAAATCAATGTGATTGGTCAGATAGACCTTGCTGCACTGAACCAATCGACTCGTCCCAAGAAAAAGTCCAAAGAAGAGAAACGTAAGGAACGTGAAGAGAAGGAAAAGCTGCGTCAGGACCAGCGTAAGCAGATGAAAGAAGCTATCATGAAGGAAATTCGTCGGGAAGATAGCAAGATGAGGGATGAAAATGACGGTGATGGCAGCGGTAAGAAAAAACGTGTCCGTATCAATAAGGAAAAGGTGGACATTAATAATGCTTCCACTTATCAGAAAGGTAGTGAACATCAGAAAGGTGGAAATGCGTTTGCACAGCAAAGTAGTAAGAAAAATAAGGACCGTTTCAAGAAGCCTGTAGTCAAACAGGAAGTAAGCGAGGAAGATGTAGCCAAACAGGTGAAAGAAACACTGGCGCGTCTGACCTCGAAGGGCAAGAACAAAGGAGCCAAGTATCGTAAGGAGAAACGCGAACAGGCTGCTGACCGTATGCATGAGCTTGAAAGTCAGGAAATGGCCGAAAGCAAGATCTTGAAACTGACAGAGTTTGTGACCGCCAACGAATTGGCCAACATGATGGATGTACCTGTTACGCAGGTTATCGGTACTTGTATGAGTATCGGTATCATGGTGTCTATTAACCAGCGTTTGGATGCGGAAACTATCAATCTGGTAGCCGAAGAGTTCGGTTTCAAGACAGAATATGTCAGCGCGGAAGTCGCACAGGCCATTGTAGAGGAGGCAGATGCTGAAGAAGACCTGCAGCCCCGTGCACCGATTGTTACCGTCATGGGTCACGTTGACCATGGTAAGACTTCGTTGCTTGACTACATCCGTAAGGCCAATGTAATTGCTGGCGAGGCGGGAGGTATTACGCAGCATATCGGTGCCTACCACGTGACGCTGGAGGATGGTCGTAAGATTACCTTCCTTGATACGCCGGGTCACGAGGCATTTACCGCTATGCGTGCCCGTGGTGCTAAGGTGACTGACGTGGTCATCATCATTGTGGCAGCCGATGACAACGTGATGCCTCAGACGAAAGAGGCTATCAATCATGCCATGGCGGCTGGTGTACCTATCGTATTTGCTATCAATAAAATAGATAAACCTACAGCTAATCCCGATAAGATTAAGGAGGAACTGGCCAGCATGAACTTCCTCGTTGAAGAGTGGGGAGGTAAGTACCAGTCTCAAGATATATCGGCCAAGAAAGGTATCGGTGTATCCGAGTTGTTGGAAAAAGTGTTGCTTGAGGCAGAAATGCTTGATCTGAAGGCCAATCCTGATCGTAAGGCGACGGGTTCTATCATTGAATCGTCGTTGGATAAAGGACGTGGTTACGTGGCTACGGTACTTGTTTCCAATGGAACTTTGAAGGTCGGTGATATCGTGTTGGCCGGTACCAATTATGGTAAGGTGAAGGCGATGTTCAATGAACGTAACCAGCGTATGACACAAGCTGGTCCTGCAGAGCCTGCATTGATTTTGGGCTTGAACGGTGCACCTGCCGCAGGTGATACCTTCCATGTAATTGAAACAGAACAGGAAGCACGTGAGATTGCGAACAAACGTGAACAACTCCAGCGCGAACAAGGTCTGCGTACGCAGAAGATGTTGACACTCGACGAAGTGGGCCGTCGCTTGGCTCTGGGTGACTTCCATGAGCTGAATGTCATCGTTAAGGGTGATGTGGACGGTTCAGTTGAGGCGTTGAGCGATTCGCTGATCAAACTTTCTACCGAACAGATACAGGTCAACGTTATTCACAAGGGTGTAGGACAGATTTCCGAGTCAGATGTTTCGCTGGCTGCCGCTTCCGATGCCATTATCGTAGGATTCCAGGTACGTCCTTCGGGTGCTGCCGCCAAGTTGGCTGAACAGGAAGGTGTGGATATTCGCAAGTATTCTGTTATTTACGATGCCATTGAGGAAGTGAAGTCCGCTATGGAAGGTATGCTTGCCCCGACATTGAAAGAGCAGGTTACGGCTACTATCGAGGTGCGTGAGGTGTTCAATATCAGTAAGGTAGGTATGGTTGCCGGTGCTATGGTGAAGACGGGTAAGGTGAAGCGTTCCGACCGTGCACGCCTCATCCGCGACGGTATCGTTATCTTTACCGGTAATATCAATGCCTTGAAGCGTTTCAAGGACGATGTGAAGGAGGTAGGTACTAACTTCGAATGTGGTATTAGCCTGACCAATTGTAATGATATTAAGGTAGGTGACGTTATCGAGTCTTACGAAGAGGTAGAAGTAAAGCAAACATTGTAAATATTGTAGATATTCGATAAAAGAGGGCACGGATTACACGGACTTCACGGGTTTGTCAGTTTGAGAGGCCGTGTAGCGTGTATAATCCGTGCTTTCTTATTTTATGATAGAAGTAAAATAAAACTATGACAACCATTGATATTATCATATTGGTAATAGTGGGTGCCGGTACCGTAGTGGGCTTTATGAAAGGATTCTTGCGCCAGTTGGCTGGTTTGTTGGGACTTATTGTCGGCTTGCTGGCAGCCAAGGCTCTTTATGCTACTGTGGCGGAACGGGTATTTTTGTCGATTACCGATTCTCTTACAGTGGCTCAAGGGATTGCTTTTGTTACGATTTGGTTGGCTGTGCCAGTTGGTTTTCTATTGTTGGCCATGTTGCTCACCAAGGCAATGGAGGCTGTGGCATTAGGATGGGTCAATCGTCTGTTGGGTGCTTTGCTGGGTGCTTTCAAGACTGTATTGCTTTTGAGCCTGTTCATTACGGTAGTAGAGTATATTGATGCAGACAATTCTTTGTTGGAGAAAACAAATAAGAAGGCATCCGTGTTATATTATCCCATGCAGAAGTTTGCTGATGTGTTTTTCCCGGCTGCCAGGGAAGTGGCTGAGGATTATATAATGAAATAGATATAAGTGTGTGAATATGCAACAAGAAGAACCCAATAAATACGTCAAGGAACTTACGCAGGAGAAGTACAAGTATGGCTTCACCACCGACGTGCATACCGACGTCATCGAGAAGGGACTGAATGAGGATGTTATCCGTCTCATCTCTGAAAAGAAGGGAGAACCCGACTGGATGCTGGAATTTCGCCTGAAGGCTTACCGCCACTGGTTGACGCTGGAGATGCCTACATGGGCACATCTCCGCATTCCCGAGATAGACTACCAGAACATATCCTACTATGCCGATCCTACCAAGAAGAAGGAAGGACCCAAAAGTATGGATGAGGTAGATCCCGAACTGATCAAGACTTTCAATAAGTTGGGCATTCCTCTGGAGGAGCAGATGGCGCTGAGCGGTATGGCTGTGGACGCTGTGATGGACTCTGTTTCTGTGAAAACCACCTTCAAGGAAACACTGATGGAGAAAGGCATTATCTTCTGTTCGATGAGCGAGGCCATACGCGAACATCCCGACCTGGTACAGAAGTACCTGGGCTCTGTGGTGCCTTACCGCGACAATTTCTTTGCCGCACTCAACTCAGCTGTCTTCTCCGACGGATCGTTTGTGTATATTCCCAAGGGGGTAAGATGCCCGATGGAGCTGTCTACCTACTTCCGTATCAATGCACAGGGTACGGGGCAGTTTGAACGGACTCTGATTGTAGCCGATGACGATGCCTACGTTTCCTACCTGGAAGGCTGTACTGCTCCGATGCGTGACGAGAACCAGCTGCATGCCGCCATCGTGGAAATCGTGGTGCACGACCGGGCCGAAGTGAAGTACAGTACCGTGCAGAACTGGTATCCGGGCGACGCTGAGGGCAAGGGAGGCGTATACAACTTCGTTACCAAGCGCGGCATCTGCAAGGGTGTGGACAGCAAATTGTCGTGGACGCAGGTGGAGACGGGCAGTGCCATCACGTGGAAATACCCTTCGTGCATACTGGCGGGCGACAATTCTGTGGCTGAGTTCTATAGCGTAGCTGTAACCAACAACTACCAGCAGGCCGATACGGGTACCAAGATGATCCACATCGGTAAGAATACCCGTTCGACGATTGTGAGCAAGGGAATATCGGCCGGGCGGAGTGAAAACTCCTACCGTGGGCTGGTTCGTGTAAGTCCCAAGGCCGACAATGCCCGCAATTACAGCCAGTGCGACTCGCTTCTGCTGGGCGACAAGTGCGGTGCCCATACCTTCCCCTACATGGATATTCACAACGAAACGGCGGTCGTTGAACACGAAGCCACGACGAGCAAGATCAGTGAAGACCAGATTTTCTACTGCAACCAGCGCGGCATTTCGAGTGAAGACGCCGTGGGACTGATTGTGAACGGTTACGCCAAGGAAGTACTCAACAAGCTGCCGATGGAGTTTGCCGTCGAGGCACAGAAGCTGCTGAGCATCTCTTTGGAGGGAAGCGTCGGTTAATTGAAGAACAAGAAATGAAGAACTAAGAATTTAAACGGAGTGGGGAAGTTGGAATGGAGAAGTGATTCTTCATCCTTCATTCTTCATTCTTAATTACATAAATTATGTTAGAGATAAAAGACCTGCATGCCAGCATCAATGGCAAAGAGATATTGAAAGGCATCAACCTCACCATCCGCGACGGCGAGGTGCACGCCCTCATGGGTCAGAACGGTGCCGGAAAGAGTACGCTGAGCAATGTTCTTGTGGGCCATCCCGCCTACGAAGTGACACACGGCTCCATCACCTTTAACGGCAAGGACCTGCTGGCCCTCTCGCCCGAAGACCGTGCACACGAGGGAATCTTCCTGTCTTTCCAGACACCGGTCGAGATTCCAGGGGTGTCGATGGTGAACTTTATGCGTACGGCAGTCAACGAACAGCGCAAGTACCGCCACCTTCCTGCCCTGTCGGCATCGGAGTTTCTGAAGCTGATGCGTGAGAAAAGGGCCGTCGTAGAGCTGGACAGCAAGCTGGCCAACCGCTCCGTAAACGAGGGCTTCAGCGGGGGAGAGAAGAAGCGGAACGAGATTTTCCAGATGGCGATGCTCGAACCTACCTTCGCCATCCTCGACGAAACGGACTCCGGACTCGACGTGGATGCCCTGCGCATTGTGGCCGAAGGCTTCAACAAGCTGCGCACGAAGCAGACCTCGGCCATGGTCATCACCCACTACCAACGCCTGCTGGACTACCTGAAACCCGACGTAGTGCACGTCTTGCTGGGTGGCCGAATCGTTAAGACCGGCGGCCCTGAGCTGGCAACGGAGATAGAAAACCGCGGCTTCGACTGGATAAAGAAAGAGGTAAGCGAGTAGTAATAGATACGCGGACTACGCTGATTGGGCGGATAAACGCGGAGTATATTTTTCTTATGGTACTACATTCCTATATCACAAGCAAGATATTGCGTGCCTTTTATGAGGTTTATCATGAATTAGGGTATGGCTTTCTGGAGAATGTTTATCAGAATGCATTGTATAAAGAATTACTCCGTTCCGGTCTGAAATGCGAGCCGCAGAAGAAGATAGAGGTATATTATAAAGGAGAAGTTGTAGGACTATATTATGCGGATATCCTGGTAGAAGGAGTTGTTATCCTTGAATTGAAGGCAGTTGAGGCAATCACTCCGGGGCACGAAGCACAACTTTTGAACTATCTCAAGGCTACCGGCATTGAGGTGGGGCTTGTCTTGAACTTCGGTCCCGAACCGGCTTTCAGGCGCAAAATATGCAGTCGCCAGTATAAAAAATAGTCATCTGCGTCCGTCCGTGCCGTCCGTGTCGTCCGCGTATCCTAAAAGAAATAGAATGATGAAACCTGAGCAACAATACATAGACCTGTTCTCGCAGTGCGAAGCCATGGTATGCCAGCACAGCTGCGAGGTGATGAATGCCCCGCGCGCTGCGGCCTTCGCCCACTTCGAACGCCTGGGATTCTCCACCCGCAAGGACGAGAAATACAAGTATACCGACGTCAGCAAGCTCTTTGAACCCGACTATGGGCTCAACTTGAAGCAGCTCGACATCCCCGTCAGTCCCTATGATGTGTTCAAGTGCGACGTGCCTAACATGAGCACTTCGCTCTACTTTGTGGTGAACGATGCCTTTTACAGCAAGGCACTGCCCAAGTCGCACCTGCCCGAAGGCGTGCTGTTCGGCAGCCTCAGGCAGCTGGCAACGGAGCATCCCGAACTGGTGAAGAAGTATTACGCCCGCCTGGCCGATGCGTCGAAAGACGGAGTGACCGCCCTCAACACCGCCCTGGCCGAGGACGGCGTGCTGCTCTACGTGCCCCGAAACGTCGTGGTGGAGCGCCCCATACAGCTGGTTAACATCCTCCGAAGCGACGTCAATCTGATGGTGAACCGCCGTGTGCTCATCGTTTTGGAGGAGGGAGCACAGGCCCGGCTCCTGGTGTGTGACCACGCAATGGATGCCGTAAACTTCCTCGCCACCCAGGTTGTGGAGGTCTTTGTGGGCCGCAATGCCGTATTCGACCTCTATGAACTGGAGGAAACGCATACGAGTACCGTCCGCATCAGCAGCCTGTACGTGCGCCAGGAGGCAGGCAGCAACGTCCTTCTGAACGGGATGACGCTGACCAACGGCACCACCCGAAACACCGTTCAGGTAACCCTGGCCGGCGAAAATGCCGAGATTAACCTCTGCGGAATGGCCGTTGCCGACAAGAACCAGCACGTGGACAACCACACAACCATCGACCATGCCGTGCCCCGATGCACGTCCAACGAGCTGTTCAAGTACGTCCTCGACGACCAGGCCACAGGCGCCTTTGCCGGCTTAGTCCTGGTGAGACCGGGGGCCCAACATACCTCTTCGCAGCAGACCAACCGCAACCTTTGCGCCACCCGCGACGCCCGGATGTACACACAGCCGCAGCTTGAAATCTATGCCGACGACGTGAAGTGCAGCCACGGAGCCACCGTAGGCCAGCTGGACGACGCGGCTTTGTTCTACATGCAGCAGCGCGGCATCCCCCTGAAAGAAGCCCGCATGCTGCTGATGTTCGCCTTCCTGGGCGAAGTAATCGATACTATCCGCCTCGATGCACTGCGGGACCGCCTGCATCTGCTGGTGGAAAAGCGCTTCCGGGGCGAGCTGAACAAGTGCCAGGGATGCGCCATCTGCAATGGATAACGGATAATTGACAATTGAAAATGGCAGAACAACAAACCCCTGTCCCTTATGAGGTGGACCGCATAAGGGACGACTTTCCCATCCTCAGCCGCACCGTGTACGGCAAACCCCTCGTATATCTGGACAACGGAGCCACGACACAGAAGCCCCGCGCGGTCGTAGAAGCCATCACGGAAGAGTACTACAGCGTCAACGCAAACGTGCACCGTGGCGTCCATTTCCTGTCCCAAAGGGCCACGGAACTGCACGAAGCAAGCCGCGAAACCGTACGCCGCTTCATCAACGCCCGCTCGACAAACGAGATCGTCTTCACCCGCGGCACCACCGAAAGCATCAACCTCCTGGCCTACAGCTACGGAGAAGCCTGCCTCAAGGCCGGCGACGAGGTCCTGCTTTCCACCATGGAACACCACAGCAACATCGTCCCTTGGCAGCTTTTGCAGGCGAGGAAGGGCATCGTGCTCAAGGTGATTCCCATGAACGACCGCGGCGAACTGCTCCTCGATGCCTACCGCGAGCTCTTCACCGAGCGTACCCGACTGGTCTGCGTGGCGCACGTAAGCAACGTGCTGGGCACCGTCAATCCCGTCAAAGAGATGATTCGCACGGCGCACAGCCACGGCGTACCCGTGCTGGTGGACGGCGCTCAGAGCATCCCCCACATGCCCGTTGATGTGCAAGACCTCGATGCAGACTTCTATGTCTTCTCGGGTCATAAGGTCTATGGGCCGACCGGAGTGGGCGTTCTCTACGGCAAAGAGGACTGGCTGGACAGGCTTCCGCCCTACCAAGGCGGCGGGGAGATGATACAGCACGTCAGCTTCGAGCGCACTACCTTCAACGAATTGCCCTTCAAATTCGAGGCCGGAACGCCCGACTACATCGGCACAACCGCCCTGGCGCGTGCCCTGGACTACGTCACCGCCCTGGGAATGGACCGCATTGCCGCCCATGAACACGACCTCACCACCTACGCCATGGAGCGCCTCAGGCAGGTGCCCGGCATGCGCATCTTCGGAGAAGCGGCCGAGAAAGGTAGCGTCATCTCCTTCCTCGTCGGCGACATTCATCACTTCGACATGGGAACATTGCTCGACCGACTGGGGATTGCGGTGCGCACCGGCCATCACTGTGCCCAGCCTCTGATGCAGCGATTGGGCATCGAAGGCACCGTCCGAGCCTCCTTCGGCCTGTACAACACGCGGCAGGAAGTCGATGCGCTGGTGGCCGGAGTAGAGAGGGTGAGTCGCATGTTCTGAGTATAATCATCTGAAAACGCTTGAGAAATAGACTTATGAAAACCAGATTTCTGTTGTTTACACTCGTCGGATGTTTGTGCTTGGGGCTGACATCGTGTGTCATGGTTCGGCATTCACGACACAAACGTCATCCGCACAAAAAGGAGAAACCGTTGCCTCCGGGACACGCCAAGAAGGTGTTTGGGGACAAGAATGCCAAGTATTACGCACCCGGGCAGCATAAATAGTGGCTGCCCGTTACTGTTTAACTTATAAAAAAAACGATTATGTTACTTACAACTACATCCATGATTGATGGTGGGAAGATAACCCGCTATTACGGCATCGTATCGGGAGAGACCATTATCGGTGCCAATGTGTTCCGCGACTTTTTTGCCGGTATCCGCGACATTGTAGGTGGTCGCAGTGGCTCTTACGAAGAAGTTCTTCGTGAGGCTAAAGAGACAGCTTTGCGTGAAATGGAAGAACAAGCACGTGCTTTGGGAGCCAATGCCGTTATCGGTGTAGATTTAGATTATGAAACGGTTGGCGGAAGTGGTTCTATGTTAATGGTTACTGCCGCTGGTACGGCAGTGACGATAGAATGAGATTTATATATTTCCCCTTTTATATATTTCCGCGGCAATTTTGCCGCGGTTTTTGTTTGATTATAGTACTTTACCGCTCTCGGCCTTGCGTTTCTGCCAACGGTCACGAGCCAGTTTCTGCATATCCGTCACAGCATCGCGTTCATCTACAATCTCAAATCCCAATGCGGTCTCAATGATATCTTCCATCGTAACGATGCCACGGAGTGTACCATATTCATCAATGATGATGCTGATATGCTCTTTCGCTTCTAGCATCTTTTCCCAGATGGATGATACAGAACAGTTTTCTGGGAAGGTTAGGATATTCCTTTTAATTTCTCCCAATCGTAAGTCGAATCGGTCTTCGGCCAGTTTTTCAAGTACAGCCTGGCGTAGCACGTAGCCCGTAATATTGTCTTGGCTCTCGCAATAAACAGGAATGCGTGAGTAATTACAGAATTGCTTATTGGTATAGAAGTCTTGTAGTGCCATACTTTCCGGAGCCGAGGCTACAACGACGCGGGGGGTCATGACATCGTGTGCCCGAACGTTGTCTAATTTAATAAGATTTTGGATCATCTTGTTCTCTTTGTTGTGAAATACGCCTTCCTCAGTACCGATGGAAACCATGGCAGAGACTTCTTCACGGCTGACGGAGGCTTCGTGCTTCGATGGTGATACCAGTTTTGTGATTAGCTCCGATAACCATACCAGCGGATAGGATATGATAATCATACCACGAATGATACGAGCTGAGGGTACAGCTAGCGAGCGCCAGTAGTTGGCTCCTACACTTTTCGGTATAATTTCCGAGAGGACGAGGATTAGGATAGTCAGCACTGCAGAAATGACTCCGAAGTAGGCTTCACCAAATACTTTAACAGCTTCGGCACCGACGCCTGCAGCTCCTACCGTATGGGCAATGGTATTCAGCGATAGGATGGCGGCTATAGGTTTGTCAATGTCTTGTTTCAATTTTTTTAGTAAAGTAGCTGACTTGGTTCCTGTCTGCTCCTTCATGGTGATGAAGGACATGGGGGTGGACAACAGAACGGCTTCCATGACAGAACAAAGGAACGATACGGAAAGGGCAAGGATCAGATATAAGAATACGAGTCCCATAAAATGTGAATGCTATATTTTTTATTTGAGTGGAGCAAAGATAGGCAAACGTTGTGTTTAGTAGTAAAAAGAGCATACGTTTTTTGTTTTTTTAGCAAAAAAGAAGCCCTTTGTTCTCCGATATTTGCGTGGTAGTGATTTGCTTTTTTCGTTTTAAATCTATATTTTAGCGTATTAAAATATTTCGGACCTTTAAAATAAAAATGCTATGGACCAAATTCTTTTCTGGCTTGTTCCAGCCGCTTCCGTGCTGGCACTTGCCTTTGCCTGGTACTTTCATCGCCAGATGATGCGGCAGAGTGAGGGTACACCTCAGATGATCAAGATTGCCGCGGCTGTACGCCGGGGTGCTATGTCCTATTTGAAGCAGCAGTACAAGATTGTGGGCTGGGTATTTCTTGGCCTTGTTATCCTTTTCTCTATCATGGCCTATGGCTTCGATGTACAGAACCATTGGGTGCCTATTGCCTTTCTGACGGGCGGTTTCTTCTCGGGCTTGTCGGGCTTTTTGGGCATGAAGACGGCTACGTATGCTTCGGCTCGTACGGCCAATGCTGCCCGACAGTCGTTGAACGGCGGCTTGCGTATCGCTTTCCGTAGTGGAGCGGTGATGGGGCTGGTTGTTGTTGGACTTGGCTTGCTTGATATTTCTTTCTGGTATCTGTTGCTTAACGCTGTCATTCCTGCTGACGTGCTGACGCCTACACACAAGTTGTGTGTCATTACCACTACCATGCTTACTTTCGGTATGGGTGCTTCTACACAGGCTCTGTTTGCCCGTGTGGGTGGTGGCATCTATACCAAAGCAGCCGATGTGGGTGCTGATCTGGTAGGTAAAGTTGAAGCAGGAATCCCCGAGGACGATCCGCGTAACCCGGCGACTATTGCTGACAATGTGGGCGACAACGTAGGTGACGTGGCCGGTATGGGGGCTGACCTTTACGAAAGCTATTGCGGTTCCATCCTCGCTACAGCTGCACTGGGTGCGGCGGCTTTCATTCATTCGGGTGATACGATGATGCAGTATAAGGCTGTCATTGCACCGATGCTCATCGCGGCGGTGGGAATTATACTTTCCATCATTGGTATCTTCTCGGTACGTACGCAGGAGAATGCCACGATGAAAGACCTGCTTGGTGCGTTAGGCTTCGGTACGAACCTTAGCTCGGTGCTCATTGTCGTGGCTACGTTCCTCATTCTCTGGCTGCTGAAGCTCGACAACTGGATGTGGATTTCCTGCTCCGTCGTTGTAGGCCTGTTGGTGGGTATCGTCATCGGTCGTTCGACGGAATACTACACTTCGCAATCCTATAAACCTACCCAGAAGCTCAGCGAGAGTGGTAAGACGGGGCCTGCTACGGTTATCATTTCGGGTATCGGTTTGGGTATGCTCTCCACAGCCATACCAGTAATTGCTGTAGTAGTAGGTATCATCGCTTCCTATCTTTTCGCTTCGGGTTTCGATTTCAGTAACGTGGGCCTCGGCCTATATGGCATTGGTATCGCTGCAGTGGGCATGCTCTCCACGCTGGGTATTACGCTTGCTACGGACGCTTACGGCCCCATCGCCGACAATGCGGGCGGTAATGCCGAGATGTCCGGACTGGGCGCCGAGGTACGCAAACGTACTGATGCCCTTGATTCGCTGGGCAATACGACGGCCGCTACGGGCAAAGGTTTCGCCATCGGGTCGGCTGCTCTGACGGGTTTGGCTCTGCTCGCTTCGTATGTTGAGGAAATCCGTATTGGTCTGACTCGCTTGGGCACTACGGAAATTTTTGTGGGTGACAAGGCCGTACCGCTGCAAGACGCCACCTTCTTCGACTTCATGCACCATTATGACGTTACATTGATGAACCCTAAAGTCCTCTCGGGTATGTTCATCGGCTCCATGATGGCTTTTCTCTTCTGTGGCTTGACGATGAATGCCGTGGGCCGTGCCGCCGCACACATGGTGGACGAGGTGCGTCGTCAGTTCCGGGAAATCAAGGGCATCCTTACGGGTGAGGCTGAGCCTGATTATGCCCGTTGTGTGGCTATTTCCACTAAGGGAGCGCAGCGCGAAATGGTAGTTCCTTCGCTCATCGCCATCATCGCCCCCATCCTGACGGGCATCATCTTCGGCGTGCCGGGCGTGCTCGGTCTGCTGATTGGTGGCCTGAGTAGCGGCTTCGTGCTGGCTATCTTTATGGCAAACTCTGGTGGTGCGTGGGACAACGCCAAGAAATATGTTGAGGAAGGTAACTTCGGGGGCAAGGGAAGCGATGTTCACAAGGCCACGGTGGTGGGCGACACGGTGGGCGATCCGTTCAAAGACACGTCGGGCCCCAGCCTGAACATTCTCATCAAGTTGATGTCGATGGTGGCCATTGTCATGGCGGGGCTTACGGTGGCGTGGAGTCTGTTCTGATGGAATCATCATAAAAAGGTGTGCAGAACGGCTGAAATCCCGACTTCCGATTATCTTTCAGGCGCGGATTGCACGGATAAACACGGAATAAGAAATACTGTTCATCCGTGTAATCCGCGTAATCCGCGCCTGAAAAAATCCGGTTTCCCGTTCGGCACACCTCTTTCTGCGTGCCGTTTTTCAGTACACAAGTACGACGACGGGATTATCTTCTTCACCCATCTTCAGCAGTGGAGCCAGTGCGGAGTTGTCCTTGGCCTCGGGGTTCTCGTCGAGAAAGTCCAGCACATCGGCCGCTTCAACCAGTTGCGCATACTCGCCTTGTGCGCTGCAAGCACTGGGCCGGAAGGGGAGGAAGTGGTTCACGTCGTCTGTCAGACCCTTTTCTTCGTCGCACATACGGGTCGTGCCGGCCTGCTTGTCGTAGATACCGTTCAGCGTTTTCTTCATCCCTTCCATACACTGGAAGAACACCGCCCGCTGATTTTCGAGCATGAAAACGGGCAGCAGTTTGCCGTCCAGTTCCTCGCCGCTCCACCGTGCCTTCGGTTCCAGACCATACTTTTCGATGCTGAACACGGCCCAAGGCGTCAGTCCATCTGCCATGGAGACGTTGTAGATGGTGTCGTTGAAGGGTTCCTTGAAGCGCATCCGGCCGTCCTCTTCCCACAGCGAAGTGCCGCCATGAATGCTGAAGGACCTGCTTCCATCTTTGAATTGGCTGAAGATAGCCTGCGCAATGCCCAAGCGTATGACACTGATGGAGGCGATGTCACTGATGTCCATCGGCGGCAGCGGCGGCAGAATACTCTCGATGGTGTCCGTCAAAAGCCCCGATTCGGTAAAGAAGCCCAAGGCGCGGTTGTGCTTGTTCATCTGGGCCAGGTTGTTGTAATGCCCCACTATCAGCGTGTCGAGAAAGGCGAAACTGGTCGGCAAGTTCGGCGGTGTCTCTATCTTTACCTTGCCCTGATAGCGGCCTTGCGCATCGTAACGTTGCAATTGGTCCGGATACCGCACGAAGTAGAACAGACCGTTTCGCGGGTTATAGGCAGGCTCGTTCGTGCTGTAGCCCCGCGGGTCCTCGCCCGTATGCCCGATGGCATTGAGGAAACGGCCCGACTCTTTGTCAAAGCAATACGCCGTTTGGTTGGTCAAAACCACCAGCTGCTTTTCCAAAACCATGATTTTGGGGTTATTCCCCACGAGACAGGAGTCCGTTGTCTCCAGCGGAACGTAGCGCACATGCCGTCCCAAGTCGCTCACTTTCAGTTCGGTTTGTTGTTCATAGGCCCCCGCCACGTCGATGACGTTCAGCGTTCCGTTCCCCTTTTCTGCGGCAGGACGGCAGGCAGCCAGCATGCAGGCGGCCCCCATTGCATACATCCATTTCTTGTTCATACGCTCAGATTATTCGTTTTTTTGAGTAAGAATCCCTTTCAATTCCTGTCAAATTTATCCAAAAAAAGCGGATACGAATCATTCATAATTCGCTTTTAACTTGATTTAAAGGTACGGCCGGGCTTCACAACGAGCAGAACAGCGTGACGAGGAAGGGCACACTAAAGTCCGTCACAAACCCGTGGAAGATGGAAACCGCGACAAACTCCTGCCCCGAAATCCGTGTGATGACGGGCAGAGTAGTATCGGCTGTGGTGGCCCCTCCGGCGGATATCGGTGCCAAAGGTCCGAACCATCGGGCCAGCAAAGGGGCAGTGAGCAGGGTCAGAAGTTCACGGCTGATGTTGGCCAGCAGTGCAACGGTGCCCAGCTCTGCCCCGCGGTATTCGGTGATAAAGATGCTCGAAAGCGAGTAGTAACCGAACCCCGAACCTACCGCAAGGCAGTCTGTCAGGCTTCGGTGCGTCAGCAGCAGGCTGACGAGGGCTGAACCCGCCAGCGTCCCGACGATGGTTGCAACGGGCAGGAATACCAGCCTTGGGTTCAGTGAACGGAAGTTCTTCAGCGTCTGAGGGTCGTTGCCCACGCTGAGGCCTACGCTGGTCATCAGCGCGCAGAGTGTATAGAAACTCACACGGGTACCTACGTGTCCTGGTACGAGTCCTGCGAAGCTGCACCCAATACCCAGCACGAAGAATCCTACAATGACGAGACTTCCTTTGAGGGCATGTAGCGTGCCGCCTTGTGTGGGACGGGGTGTACTACTTGTCGGCGTTTTTCCTCTTTTTTGTCCTGTCAGTGCCTGCCATAGCAGTCGGGCTGCCATTACACTGCCCAGTGTGCCGCCCAATGTCAGCACCACAGCCTCCAGCCCGATGGTATGCAGACCGTGCAGGATGGCATCGTTGCCGCCCACTTCGATGCCCAGCAGGAAGAGTAGTGCCCAAATAAGTACGGTGATGACCGGATGGATGAAGCCCAAAGGGTACTTGCGCAAAAGGAATCCCGCCAGCATCCCCGCCAGCATAAGTCCGATAACTGTGAACATGTCCGATTTGTTGGTTGAAAAACGGGGCAAAGATAGCAATTTTTGTCAGCTTCCTCTTATCTTTGTGACTGTGAAATTACGAAAAAGGTCTAAGTGATTGAAAATGAGTTGCAGTTACCAACTCATAGTAGTAATAGGTTACGAATTAGTTAGTTTTCTGCTGTTTTATTCTTCTGCGCGTTGCGTAACCTTCAAAGAACTCTTCGTATGCAAAAGTAGCTATTTAATTCGAGATTTTGATATAAACTCCCGTTTTTTATCCCCTCATTCATAAGAATTTTCCGTAAAAGCGGTATTGTCCGTCGGCACACCATTGCCCAAAACGAGTTTGGAACAAACGTGTGCCGACTACCGCATAGCTGGAGAAAAGGGCATTGCCTCACGCCTAAACGATGTTTAGACTGATGAAGCAATGCCCCTTTCTTTTGCGTCTATGCCAAGAGGTGCTTTTACGGGCTACCAGATGA